>NZ_JBVJMN010000001.1:0-16394 GCF_055584185.1 Streptomyces sp. NPDC104202
CCCCCCCCCCCCCCCCCCCCCCCCCCCCCCCCCCCCCCCCCCCCCCCCCCCCCCCCCCCCCCCCCCCCCCCCCCCCCCCCCCCCCCCCCACACCGGCCCCTCCGGGCTACCGGCACCTGCCGTGGTGTGATCCTCCGCGCTCACGCCTCCTCGGTGGAGCGGCCCGCCTCGGCAGTGGGATCGATCCGCTCGTAATTGGCGAGCGCCAGCCCCA
This sequence comes from Streptomyces sp. NPDC104202, assembly GCF_055584185.1. NCBI lineage: Bacteria > Bacillati > Actinomycetota > Actinomycetes > Kitasatosporales > Streptomycetaceae > Streptomyces > Streptomyces sp. NPDC104202. Next base: position 215 of record NZ_JBVJMN010000001.1, read on the forward strand.
GCGCGAAGAAGGTGGGAGCCCACTCCCCGACGAAGATCCCCCAGCGGTCGGCCCTCTCGAGGTTCTCCTGCTTGCTGGAGGCGAGCCAGGAGGCAAGGGAGAGACCGATGGACCCGACCGCGGCGAGGTAGGCGTGTTCGCTGCGGAGTCCCGCGTCGTGCAGCTTCTTGACGATCATTCGTCCTCCTTGTGCTCAATCACGACATTTGTGCGTAGTTCTAGACACAAGGTCCTTTTGGATTCATTCACCAGCTCCTGTCGGATGACCTCGTCCGGCGAGACGGCGCGCAACCGCGCACGGGCGTGCGGCGGAGGGGGTGTCCAGACGTCGTAATAGGCAGTACATTTACCCTTCCAAGCTCCACCATCTGAAACGTGGGAGGTCGGATCGCACGGCCCGTCCGACTGCGCGAGGCCTTCGGCGCGACCCGCCGCAGAAGGGAAAGCCATGAGTTCCACGCTGGCCGACGAGATCCGCAGTCGGCTCGGAGAACTGAGCCCCGCCGAACGCAAGGTCGCACGCATCCTCTTGGCGGGATATCCCGCCGCCGTCTTCGAGACCGTCGCGACGATCGCGGAGCGGGCCGGCGTGTCGGCGCCCACGGTCCTGCGGTGCGCCTCGCGACTCGGGTACAAGGGGTTTCCCGATCTGCAGGCCGCTCTGCGCCTGGAGCTCGACGCCCGCAACGCCTCGCCGATCACCCTGTACACCGCGGCGGAGGCGGCGGAGCGGGAAGCCGCGGCGTCGCCGCCCGCCTCTGCCGCCGCCCACCTGGGCGAGCGCTCGGCGCTGGTACGGCAGGCGGTGTCGCAGACCTTCGACGAAGTGGCACCGCACGAGTTCGAGAACGCGGTGAGCCTGCTCGCCGACCGCAAACGCCGGGTGCACCTGGCCGGAGGACGGTTCACCCATCTCCTGGCGGAGTACCTGGGCCTGCACCTCATGCAGTTCCGCGACCAGGTCAGCCTCCTCCCCCACAAGGACGTGGAGCGGACGTCCTTCCTGACCCAGCTCAACCGCCGTGACGTCACGGTCCTGTTCGACTACCGGCGCTACGAGACGGACAAGACGCTCATCGCCGAACTCGCCCGGGAACGGGGTGGGAAGGTGATCGTGTTCACCGACCCGTGGCTCTCGCCCGCCGCCGCCCACGCGGACGTCGTCGTCATCACCCAGGTCTCCTCGGACTCCCCCTACGACAGCCTGACGCCGGCCATGGCCATCGTCGAGTCGCTCGTCGGTGCCGTCCTGGACCGGGTCGGCGGCGACGGCCACGAACGCATGAAGGAAGCGGAGAGGGTCGCCCGGCGGACCGGACTCCTGTAAACCGGAGCCTCGGGCCGCCGTCAGGGTCGGCGAGTCAGCAATCACCGCGCGAGGCCCCGGCGGGTCCTGCGCCGCACCGGACGCCGGACCGGTGAACCCGCCTCGGACCCATGAACGGAATCAGCAACCGATCCGAACCGTTCGTGACGTCGGACAAGCAGAGACGATACGGACTCGGGCACATGGCGCCCAGTTCCTGTCGCAGTCCGCCACGCTTCCCCCAAGCCAGTGACAGGCTGAGGTCAGGCCCCTACGGTATGCGTCTGCGCGCACTGTCAGCACGTCCGTTGGCGCGCGCTCCACGACACAGAATGGGAAACACATGTCCCGTCCCGTGCCCGTACACCGATCCCGTCGGCCGCTGTCCACCGCAGCGGCCGTCCTGCTGACCACCCTCGCGCTGACCGCCGCGGCAGGCGTCACGGCCACCTCCGCCGCCCCGGAACCGGGTCCCGCGGCAGCCTCCGCGTCGACGCTGGTGAAGACCGCCCAGAACGTGAGCGACCCCGGCCGGATCCCGGTGGACCACGGCTCCACCGTCAACTGGACCGTCGGATACGCCAACACCGCCCCCGGAGCCCCGGCGCCCGCGGTCATCACCGACCCCATCGCCGGCGCCGGCACCGCCCAGACGTACGTCCCCGGCTCCCTGAAGGTGCCGCCGGGCTGGACTCCCGGCTGGTCCACCGACGGGACGACCTTCACCGACGGTGACCCCGGCACCGCGACCCGGGCCGTGCGCGCGAGCCACCCCGCGGCCCGCCCCGGCGGAACACAACTGGCCCACGACCTCCTGCCGCCGGTACGCCCCACCGCGCAGTCCACCGGCGGCGACGGCTTCACGCCGGTGCTCCACCGCACCGAAAGCGGTGACGTCGAGGCGTGGAACATGTACCACCACACCGGTCCCGCCGCGCCGCAGGCCGTGTGCAGCAACCTGTCGACCGGCCAGCCCTGTACGGGAGGTCCGTGGCCCCGGCCCCTCAACACCACCCCCGGCCCCCTCGGTTCCGGGAGCACCGGGAACATCAGCAGCACGCTGACGCCCCAGTACGTGCTCGACCCCGGCCGGTCCGGCGTCCTCTACTACCCGGCCGTGACGACGTCGGCGCTCGGCGTCGGCTGTCTGGACCTCGCCGCCCGCGCCAACTGCGGCTTCTTCGCCCTGCGGGCCACCGGCGGCACCCCGTCCAGCGCCAACGGCATGGCGGGGCTCGTCGCCGAGGGCGGCAACATCTACGGCGTCGCCAGCACCGGCCAGGTGCTCTGCCTGGAGATCGCCAGCCGCACGCCGTGCGCCGGACAGCCCTACGACCCCGTGGTGCGGCCCAACCACGACCTCCCCGGTGCGACCGGCTCGCTCTACCTCGGCGGCATGACCACCGCGGGCGGCAAGGTCTTCGCCTCCTCATCGCCCCAGACCAGTGGGTCCAGCCTCGCCGGCGCACCCGCCCTGGGCTGCTTCGACCCGGCCACGGGCACGGTCTGCGCCGGCTGGGACACCGCACACCCGGCCGGCCCCAGCGCCGCCCACTACACCTACAACGCGTTCACGTCCTACGCCGCCTCCGGCGCGGCCAACGGAGTGTGCACCGCGTCCAGCAGCACCGGGCCGCCGACGACCACGTGCTACGGGATCGACGGCACACCGCTCGCCGCACCGGCGACGGGGCTCGGCACCGTGGGCAACGGCGTCCTCGTCTTCAACCCCGAGGTCGTCACCACCGCCACCGACACCCGGAGCTACTTCCCCGTCTGGGGCGGGCCCGTCCCCGGCGCGACGCTCTGCTACAGCTGGACCTCGGCCCAGCCGTGCGCCGGCTTCCCGGCCACGGCCACCCACCCGGGTGTGGGCGGTGGCGCGACCCGTGACTACGGCTACACCTACGACGCCACCACCCGCTGCCTCATCGCCCTCGGCGATGCGGGCATCCTCTTCTCCGTCGACCCGGGCACGGGCTCCACTCCGTGCGTGCACAGCGGTGCGGCCGTCACGCTGAAGCCGTCCGACTTCTACTGCGACGGCGCATCCGGTCACGTCCAGGGGTACACGGAGGCACGGCTGGAGGCCATCGACCTCTCCCACGTGAACCTCGCCGCCTCGGCCGTCGCCGTCACCGATCCCGACGGAACGGTCCTCGCCACTCCCGCCCTGACCCCGGCCGGCACCGTCGACCTCAGCACCATCTCCGCGGTCGACCATCCGGCGATCACCGTCACCGTCCAGCTGGTCCTGAACAGCGCCGCCGACTTCACGGCGACGAACCACCCGTCGCTGGTGGCGAGTTTCCAGGGCGACGCGCCTCAGGTCTGCGTGCGTACGGTCGTCGCCGCGGACTGCGCGGTCACCCAGGTGTCCGACACCGCGACCGCGAGCGACTCCTCCGGCTCCCTGACCTCCAACACCGTCGACCTTCCCGTCGCGCCCGGTGCTCGCTGCAAGCCCGTGGTGACGGTCGAGAAGGAGATCTGTACGGTCACGAGCCCGCACGCGTGCGGTCCCGGCGGTGCGGGGCCCTGGGCGAAGAAGAGCCCCGTGGGGCTGCTGCAACTGCTCGGCACCGCGTACTGGCGGATCACCGTCACCAACACCGGTCCCGTCGCCGCCACCGGCGTGACGGTCAACGACCCCACCACCCCCGGTTGCCGGACGGCGGCAGGGACCTTCGACCTCGCGGTCGGCGCCAGCCGGCAGGTCCACTGCAGTTCCTTCCTGCTGGCCCTGCCGCTGAAGAACACGGCGTCGGCCACCTTCTCCGGGCTCGGCGAGCCCCCCGGCACGCCCCCGGCCACCAGCGCACCGTCCTCGGCGATCGCCTGCTCCCTGCTCTGCATCCTCACGAAGGAGTCCTGACCCCCAGGAGCCCTCGACCCCGGCCCCACCGGGCCGTCAGTCGAGGGCTCCGTTGACGGTGGCCCGGGCGATCGCGATGTTCGGAACCCCGTACTTCGTGAGGATCTTGGCGTACGTACCGTCGTCCATCAGGGACTGCAGGGCCGCCTGAACGGCTTCCTTGAGGCCGGGCAGGTCCTTCGACACGCCGATGCCCATCGGCGAGGCGCTGTACTCCCCCACCGCCTCGCGTCCCGTCACCGTGGAGAAGGACGTGCCGCCGTCGGCCGTGGCGGCGACGTACGCCGCCGTCACCTCGTCCAGGTAGTCGGCGACGACCTTCCCGCTGCGGAGGGCCAGTTGCGCCTCGGAGTCCTTCGAGAACGCCAGGACGGTGATGGGCGGGAGGCCCTTCGCCTTGCACAGTTCCTGCCGCTGCTGGAGCAGCTTCTGGTGGTTGGTTCCGGTCTGGACCCCGACCGCCTTGCCGCAGACGTCCGTCACGACGGTGATGTTCTCGGGGTTGCCCTTCGCCACGAGCCAGCCGGGGCCGGCGTTGAGGTAGTCGACGAAGTCCACCGACGTCTGCCTGGCCTTCTTGTCCGTCATGGCCGACATGACGGCATCGAACTTCCCCGCCTGGACGGCGGGCAGGATCCCGTCGAACTTCTGCTGTGAGAACGCGAACGTGACTCCGAGGCGGGCCCCGAGGGCCTGGCCCAGGTCGTGGTCGATTCCGGTGATCCGGGTGGTGCCCTCCTCGGCGTACATCTCGAAGGGCGGGTAGGGGACATCGGTCGCGACGCGGACCGTCCCTTCGGCCCGGACGGCCGGCGGGAGCATGGCGTACAGCGCGGGGTCGGGCTTGACCGTGAGGCCGGGCAGTACCACCGCCGGGCCGGCCATCCCGGACCGGGCAGGGCCGGGCGACGAGCCGTCGGACGCGGTGCCGCACCCGGAGGCGAGCAGGGCGAGGCCGGTGAGTGCGACGACGAGCGTGGTGCGGGGAGGGACGGACATGGAGCGGCCTTTCTCTCTGTCATCAGGTCGTGAGCCATGCGCTTGCCACCACCGCCGAGCCGGTGGTGGTCCGGGGGACGGCAGGCGGAGCCGGTCCCGCGAGGGATGCCGGCTCCGCCGCTCGCTCATCGTCCGGGCGCGATGTCGATCTGGAGCCCGACGAGTGTTCCGGCGGTGGCGCCGTCGGCGGTGAAGGCGGCGAAGCCTCGCGCCTTGGTGAAGGTCACCGTGAACCGGGGGCCGGACTCGAACGTCGTCGCCGTCGCGCTGTCCTGCCCTCGCGTCGACGCGAGGGCCCTGGCCGTGGTCCGGAAGGAGTAGGGGGTGCCGTCCGGGTTGGCGGCCGAATAGAAGACGTCGGTGTTGGGCGGCACGGCCGTCGTGGCCGTGGGGGCCAGCACGTGCTTGCCGGTCGCGACCCGAACGCTCCACGTGCGGGGGTCGTACCGGTCCCCGTCGGTGAGGTAGCTGTACCGGGCCCGGTGGAGGGACCAGCCATGGACGGAGTCGTGCGCACGGGCGGCCCGCAGGTCGAGGACGGCGACGCCGTTCGGGCCGAGGACCGTCACATGCTCACGGTTGCTGCCGGGCCGGTCGACGACCAGGGCGGTGTTCTCCTCCAGGGCGTAGACGCGGTCGTGCCCGGTGTCGGAGGCGAGGCGCAGAGCTCGGCCCTCGCGTCCGTAGGCACCCGTGTGGGTGTCGACGAGTCCGGAGCGGAGGAAGCCGAACCCGCCCTGGGGGAGGTAGCCGAGCCGGGTGGGGTCGTCGAAGTATCCGGGGGCGCTGCCGTCGCGGAGGCCCTCGTAGGAGTCCCCGCCGCTGACCATGTCGGGGCCGGAGGCGATCTGGGCACCCGCAGAAGATCCGGAGACCACTGCCCCGTGGGCAAGCTTGGCACGGATGGCGGCGAGGACCTTCGAGTCCTTGTGCTCGTCGCCGCGCAGGAGGGTGGTGACGTAGCGGTACTGGTCGCCGCCACCGAAGAAGAAGCCGGTCATGGACTCGACCTGGGCGACGACGGCGTCGGAGTCGGCGGCGGCCACGTGGTCGAGGTCGACGGGGATCCACTGGGCGTCCGCGGCGCCGTGCCGCTTGAAGAGCTCGGCGTAGTAGGCGCCGTTGCACGCGGAGTTGCTGCACAGGTCGGGGTCGTCGGCGTGGGGGTCCTGGCTCTCGGGCACGGAGGCGGCGGTGAGGACGCCGATGCGGGCCTGCGGCCCGCCGGCCCGCTTGATGATCTCGCCGTACACCTGGCTGTTGTCGTCCTTGAGTCCTCCGCCCACCAGGACGAGGGAGCCCGGGTGGAGCGTGGCGGGCCGGGGGTCGGCCTGGGCGGAGGAGGAGATCGTGAGGAGGGCGACGGCGAGGCCGCCGGCGATGACGGTGCGCCGTGTGGGGGCGGACGGGATGCGCATGGTGCCTCCGTTGAGGGGAGTGGGAGGGAGGGGCTCGTGAATGCGTGAGGGTGGGCGTACCGCGTCGGCCCGGCGGGCGGTACGGCCGGAGGAGGGACGTCGGCTCCGGCCGTACGGCCGGACGGCTCAGGCGGTGGCGGCGTCGCCGAGGGAGGCGATCAGCTCGGCGAGGATCGCGATCCGCTGGGGGACGCTGGTGATGTCGAGCCATTCCAGGGGGGTGTGGTCGGCGCCTCCGACGGGCCCCAGTCCGTCCAGGACGGGGATTCCGGTGCCGGCGATGAGGTTGGCGTCCCCCACTCCGCCGGTCGCCGCGGCGCCGAGCGCGATGCCCGCCGCGAGGGCAGCGCGGCGTGCGTGGGCGAGGATGCGCCGGGACGCGGGTGTGTCCTCCATGGGCGGGCAGAGGTCGAGCTGCTCGACCTCGACGGTGACACCGGGGACGCCGGGCTGGTCCGCAGCCTCCTGGATGGCCCGGGTGACCCGCCGGATGTCGGCCGTGGTGGCGGCGCGGACCTCGATGCGCAGCTCGGCCTGGGGGCAGACGATGTTGGCGCGGGTGCCGGCCCGGACCACGCCGACGTTGACGGTCACGTCGTCCCAGTGGCCGTTGAGGGCCTGGATGGCGACGGTCAGGTGGGCGGCGGCGAGGGCGGCGTTCGCTCCGCGCTCGGGCTCGATACCGGCGTGGGCGGCCCGGCCGGTGAGGGTGAGGCGGAAGTCCGCGACGCCCTTGCGGGCGATGACCACGTCGCCGTTCTCCCGGGCGCACTCCAGGCCGAGTCCGTAGTGCACGTCCGCCGCGGTGCGTTCGATGAACGTACGGCTGGCGGGTGAGCCGATCTCCTCGTCCGGGGTGGCCAGGAACACCAGCTCGTCGTACGCGTCGACGCCGTGCTCGAGGAGGATCTCCAGGGCGGTGAGGCCCGCGAGCATGCCCCCCTTGTCATCGCTCACGCCGGGTCCGTACGCCGTGGAGCCGTCGATGCGGAAGGGACGCGCGGCGGCGGTGCCGTCCTCGAAGACGGTGTCCATGTGGCCGGCGAGGAGGATGCGGCGGCCGCCCACCGCTGCGGGGAGTCCACCGCGTCTGCGGCCGACGAGGGCGTCACCGGACCGGTGGCCGTCGGGCGAGGGAGGGAAGCCGACGCGTTCGACGTCGAATCCCATCCGCTCGAGGCGGCGCTCGACCCAGTCGGCGACCTCGTCGACGCCGTCGGCGCTGTAGGAGCCGGAGTCGATGGAGACGAGTTCGGCCAGGTCTGCCAGATAGCGGGAGAGGTGGTCCTGCGCCAGGCCGAGGAGGTCGTCGAGCCGTTCCTGCCGGCGGGTGGGGGCGCTCACAGGACCTTGGACAGGAAGGCGCGGGTGCGCTCCTGCTCCGGGTGGACGAGGACCTGGCGGGGGTCTCCCGCTTCGACGACGACGCCTTCGTCCATGAAGACGGCCGTGTCGCCGACCTCGCGGGCGAATCCGATCTCGTGGGTGACGACGACCATCGTCATGCCGTCGGCGGCGAGCTGTCGCATGACGTCCAGGACGTCTCCGACGAGCTCGGGGTCCAGGGCGGAGGTCGGTTCGTCGAAGAGCATCAGCTTGGGCTTCATGGCGAGCGCACGGGCGATGGCGACGCGCTGCTGCTGGCCGCCGGAGAGCTCGGCGGGGAAGTGCCGGGCGCGGTCGCCGAGCCCGACCTGTTCGAGCAGGGCGTGGGCCTGTTCGCGGGCTTCGTTCCTGGGGACCGACGCGACCTTGAGGGGCGCTTCCATGACGTTGTCGAGGGCGGTCATGTGCGGGAAGAGGTTGAACCGCTGGAAGACCATCCCGATGTCGCGGCGGCGGTCGGCCACCTCGCGTTCGCGGAGTTCGTGGAGCTTGTCGCCCTGCTGGCGGTAGCCGACGAGTTCGCCGTCGACGGTGAGCCTGCCGCCGTCGACCTTCTCCAGGTGGTTGATGCAGCGCAGGAAGGTGGACTTTCCCGAGCCCGAGGGGCCGAGCAGGCAGCACACCTGGCCGCGGTCGACGGTGAGGTCGATGCCCTTGAGGACCTCCAGCCTTCCGAAGTGCTTGCGGACGCCTTCGGCCCGCACCATGGGGGTGCTCATCGGCTCTGCTCCTTGGTGTTCTTGCCGAGTCGCTCCACGGTTCCGCCGAGCAGCCGGCGGAGCGGCGAGACGTGACCGGCGCGGGTGGTCCCGCGTCCGTAGCGCCGTTCCAGCCATGCCTGGGGCACGCTGAGGAGGGTGACGAGGGCCAGGTACCAGATGCTGGCGACCACCAGCATGGGGATGACCTGGTAGTTCTGGGCGTACACGTCCTGGATGTTGGACATCAGGTCGTGGGCGGAGATGACCGAGACGAGCGCGGTCATCTTGAGCATGTTGATCGTCTCGTTGCCCATGGGCGGAATGATCACGCGCATGGCCTGGGGCAGGACGATGCGGCGCATGGTCAGCGCGGGACGCATGCCGAGCGAGTGCGCGGCCTCGGCCTGCCCGGGATCGACGGACTGGATGCCGGCGCGGACGATCTCCGAGGCGTAGGCGGCCTCGTTGAGCCCGAGGGCGAGCAGGGCGGCGATCGCCGGTGTCAGCAGGGTGTTCGTCTCGGCCTGGAAGAAGGTGACGTCCGTGAAGGGGATGCCGATCTTCACGTACTTGTACAGGGCCGCGGCGTATCCCCAGAAGATGATCTGCACGAGCAGCGGAGTGCCGCGGAACACCCAGACGAAGGCGTTGGCCAGGCCGTACAGCACGGGGCTGGAGGAGAGCCGCATGACGGCGATGAGCGTACCCAGTGCCAGGCCGAGGAACATGGCGGCGGCGGTCAGCCAGAGGGTGGTGGTCAGGCCGTCGAAGATGAGGTCGGCGAAGAGGTAGTCGCCGACGATGTCCCAGTGCAGGTTGTCGTTCTTGGCGAGGGAGCCGACCAGGCCGACGAGGGCGGCCAGGGAGGCGGCCGCGGCGATCCAGCGTCCGACGTTGCGGACGGGGACGACTTCGAGTTCGCGGGCGGGCGAGGAGGTGGTGGCGGGGCTCTTGGTGTCGATCATCTCTAGTCGACCGCCGCGTTCTTGGTGGCCTTGGGGACGGCGATCGAGGCGACGCCGTACTTGTTGAAGATGTGGACGAGTTCGCCGTCGTCGATGAGGGCCTGGAGGGCCTTGAGGATGGCGTCCGTCAGTTCGGGGAGCTGCTTGGTGACGGCGATGCCGTTGGGCGAGGCGTTGTAGCCGCCGGGCGCGGCGGGGTCCTCGACGAGGTCGAAGGTCCCTCCGTCACCGGCGGTCTTGGCCACCCAGCCGGCGGCGGGCTTGGTCAGGACCTGGGCGACGACCTTTCCGGCACGCAGCGCGAGCTGGGCGTCGGAGTCCTTGGGGAAGGTCTGGATGTCGATCGGGCCCTTGCCGGCCGCCGTGCAGGCGGTCTGGTGGGACTTGAGGAGATCGAGCTGGTTGGTCGCCGTCTGCACGGCCACCTTTCGTCCGCACAGGTCGTCCAGGGTGGTCACCTTCACCGGGTTGCCCTCGGCGACCAGGATGCCGGAGCCGGACTGGGAGTAGTCGACGAAGTCGACGACCTTCTGGCGCTCCTTGTTGTCGGTGATGGCCGACATCGCGGCGTCGAACTTGCCGGCCTGGAGGGCGGGGACGATGCCGTCGAACTTCTGGGGCGTGAAGGAGAACCGCACGCCGAGCTTCGCGCCGAGCGCCTGGCCGAGGTCGTAGTCCAGTCCCGTGAGGGTGGGCTCGCCCTCCTTCACGAACATCTCGAAGGGCGGGTACGGCACGTCGGTCGCGACGCGGACCTCGCCCGCCTTCTTGATCTTCTCCGGGAGCAGGTCGTGCAGCGCCGGGTCCTTCACGACCTCCTTGCCGGCGACGACGACCTTGCCGGACGGCGCGGCGACGTCGTCGCCTCCGCAGGCGGACAGGGAGGCGAGCAGGACGGCCGTGACGGCGGCCGCCGCTGTGGGGCGTGCGAAGCGCGTGTTCATCGCGTGGAGCCTCTCGGTGGTTTTCTGCCGGCGGAATCTGGCCGCCCGGCACAGCAGTGAAATTACAGAGTGATGCGTTCCCTGGCTAGATGTAAGTCTCATTACGTTCATGTAACGCGCCTCCAGAGCCTCAATTTGCGGAAGTGTGAGGCGATTTGGGCGATCAATCCGCGGAAATGTCGACGGGTCGCGGCTGAAGATCCTCTTACATCTTCCGGCAACGGCTCGTTACTTGTATGTTCCGCTACCAACCGGCACCCCGTCATCGGAGTGCCGCGGAATCGAACAGTCCCCCCTGCCTTGGAGCGCAGATGCATCTCCGTTCACTCAGACTTGCCTCGACAGGCGTCGTCCTGACCGCACTGGCTTCCGCGCTGGTCGCGCAGCAGCCCGCGCACGCGGCGGCCGACAGGATCCGGCTCGGCAGCACCTCCGACGTCACCCGCGCCTCATGGAACGGCCCGGCGTTCACCATGAACGGCGCGGGCGGCGTGGTCCCCGCGTCGATGACGCGGGCCGTCGACGAGATCCGAGGCGGCACCGGGACGCTCGACGTCGTGGTCCTCGCGGGTTCGGCGCCGACGTCGGGCAGCAAGACTCCCGAGTGCGACACGATCACGGGACTCACCGGGGTCAACTCCTGCACGACGTGGACGCTCACGGCAGCCAACGACGGCAACAACAGCCAGGTCAACACGGACGTACGCAACGCCGAGTTCGTCTACTTCGCCGGCGGCGACCAGTGTCGCTACGCCGCCTGGAAGGGGACCGCCCTGGAGGCGTCCATCGAGTCGGTCGTCGCCAAGGGCGGCGGCTCGGGCGGCGGCAGTGCGGGGCACCACATCAACAGCCCGATCGTCTACGACGCGTGCAACGGCAGCGTCACCAGCGCCGAGGCGCTCGCCAACCCCTACGACCGGTACATCAGCTTCACCACCGGCATGCTCGAGTGGCCGAACTACGCCGGGGTCATCAACGACTCGCACTTCGTCACCCGCGACCGCATGGGCCGCACCATGTCCTTCCTCGCACGCGCCGTGAAGGACGGTCTCGCGCCGGGAGGAGCGGCCTGGGGCGTCGGCGTGGAGGAGGGGGGCGGCTCCCTCTTCCTCGACCGCAACGGCATGGCGACCCAGTACGGCAAGGACGCCTACGTCGTCCTCGCCGACCACCAGCCCGAGCAGGCCGTGGACCGCAAGCCGCTGACCTACTCGGGGTTCAAGATCTGGCGCCTGACGCCCGGCTCGACGTTCGACTTCAAGAACCGCCCCACCTGCGGCTACTACCTCCGCAGCGTCACCGGCGGAGTGGCAGACGCCGGCCTCTACAGCGGTACTCCCGTGACCACCTGCGGCAGCTCGGGCGGTGCAGCGGCCCTGGCCGAGAGCGAGCCGAACGACACCCGCGACACGGCCGACGACGCCACCGCCCTGGCCTCCCCCGGCTCGCTGACCGGCGGCATGAAGTCGACCAGCGACCGCGACTACTTCAAGCTGAGCCTGGCCTCGGGCCAGACGGCCTCGGTGACCTGCGCGGTCCCCTCCGCCTATGACGCCGATCTGTACTGGCTCGACGCGAACGGCAGCACCCTGACCCGCTCCGTCAACGACGGCGCTGGCACCGACGAGTCCCTCTCCTTCACCAGAACCGCCTCCGGATCGGACACCTACTACCTCGACATGGAGGCGTACAGCGGCTCCGGGACCGCTTCCTACACCTGCACGGTGACCAAGAACTGACCTGATCCCCCTGTGGCCGGGCCCGCGTCCGCGGTCCCGACCTCAGGGCTTCGCCCCCGGCACCGTGCCCCCCGCCGCCGGGGGCCCCGCCCTGACGCCCTCACCTCACACCGGGTGCGCGAGCCGCCTCGGGTCGAGCAGGAAGGAGAGCTGCTCCTCAGAGACCAGCCCCTCGCGGGCCGCCAGTTCGCGTACGGGCACCCCCGTCGCCTGGCACTGGCGGGCCAGAGCGGTGGCCTGCTGGTACCCGATCACCGGGCTGAGGGCGGTGGCGAGTCCCGAGCTGGTCTCCACGAGCACGCGCAGGTGCTCCTCGTTCGCCTGGACGCCTGCCACGCAGCGCTCGGCGAGCAGCCGGCACGCGGCCTCCATCCGGTTCGCCGACTTCAGCAGGTGGTGGACCATCAGGGGCTCGAAGGCGTTCAGCTGGAGCTGACCGGCCTGCGCCGCCGCGCAGACGGCCGCGTCCGCCCCCACCACGTCGAAACAGACCTGCGTGACCGCCTCGGGAACGACGGGATTGACCTTGCCCGGCATGATGCTCGACCCGGCCTGCAGCTCAGGCAGCCGGATCTCGCCCAGTCCTGCCCGGGGCCCGGACGCCAGCAGCCGGAGGTCGTTGCAGATCTTCGTCAGCCGCAGGGCGAACTGCCGCAGCGCCCCGGAGAGCCGGAGGAATCCTCCGACGCCCTGTGTGCTCTCCACGAGGTCCCGCGCCGATCTGGCCGGCGCGGAAGCGATGGCGGCGAGGTGCGCCACGGCCAGAGGACCGAAGCCGGCATCCGCGTTGAGGCCGGTCCCGATGGCGGTGCCCCCGAGGTTGACCTCCAGGAGGGCTTCCGCAGCGATGCCGATGCCCTCGGCGTCGTCACGCACGGTCAGGGCGAACGCGTCGAACTCCTGCCCCAGCGTCATGGGGACGGCGTCCTGCAGCTGGGTCCGTCCCAGCTTGACGGTCTTGGCGAACGCCCCTCCTCGTTCGGCGAAGGCGTTGCGCAGCACGGTCATCGCGTCCAGCAGGTGCCCGCTCGCGGCGTACATCGCGAGCTTGGCCGCCGTCGGGTACACGTCGTTGGTGCTCTGCGACCGGTTCACGTCGTCGTTGGGGTGCAGGCGCGCATAGTCCCCACGCCGGTGCCCCAGGAGTTCGAGGGCCCGGTTGGCGATGACCTCGTTGGCGTTCATGTTGGTCGACGTGCCGGCCCCGCCCTGGAAGACGTCGACGACGAACTGGTCGTGCAGCCGGCCCGCACGGATCTCCCGGCACGCCCGCCTGATGGCGTCGGCCTTCTCCGCCGGCAGAGTCCCCAGGTCGGCGTGGGCCAGCGCGGCGGCTTCCTTCACCGCCGCCAGAGCCACGACGAGCTCCGGGTGGGACGAGAGAGGAAGGCCCGTGAGGGGGAAGTTCTCCAGGGCCCGCGCGGTGTGGATGCCCCAGTAGACGTCGGAGCTCACTTCTCGCTCACCGATGAGGTCATGTTCCTCGCGCTGCATACCGTCCTCTTCCCTGGATCGATCCGTCCTCGTGAACCCAGGGAAGTATCACTCATTACAAAGTTGCCACGCAAGACCGTATTTGAATCAAGCATTACTCCGAGAACACCCCTGTTCCTCCTGGCCCGTGGAAGACCGCGCGAGGGCGTACCGGCCCGCGGTCGCCCATCGGCCCACGCTCGGGCACCGCCACGAAGGCGGACCGGAGGCACGACGGACGGCACCGAGAGGCGCGAGCGCGCGAGCGGGGGCAGCATCGGGGAGAGAGGCAGAGCCGGAACGCCACGGAGGAAGTCACGTGCTGATCGAGGCGACGGGAGCCGTTCTGCCGGCCGCGCTGGCGGTCGCGCTCAGTCCCTTTCCGGTGATCGGCGTCGTCGTGATCCTGTCCGGCGAACGGGGCTCCCGGAACGGGCTGATGTTCGCCGCCGGTTGGACGGCCGGCCTCACCCTGGTGTCGGTCGTGGTCGCGCTGGTGTTCAGCGGAGCGGACGATCCGGACAGCACGTCGTCGGCCGTGGCGGACTGGGGACGGGTCGTGGCCGGAGGCGCTCTCGTCGTGCTCGGGGCACGCAAGTGGTGGAGGCGTCCGCGGGCCGCCGACCGGGTCGAACCGCCTCGCTGGATGGCTTCGCTGTCCGAGGCCACGGCGGGCCGGTCGCTCGTCCTCGGCGCCCTCCTGTCGGGCGCCAACCCGAAGAACTTCGTCCTGACGGCGTCGGCGACCACCGCGATCACCGAATCGGGGGCTCACGACGCGGGCCTCGTCGGCGCCCTCACCGTCTTCGTGCTCCTCGCCTCCTGTACGGTCCTCGGCTGCGTGGTCCTTCACCTCACCGGCGGGAGCCGCGCCCGAGCGTTCCTGGACGGTGTCGAGACGTTCATGGTGACCCACAGCACCGCGATCACCGTGAGCATCATGCTCCTCCTGGGCGCCGGCATCCTGGGCGAGGGCCTCGCCGGGCTCGGCCGCTGACGAGAACCGGCGGCCTGGAGGGCATCAGGCGGTGCTCGCCCTCGGTCGGGCGCGGGGACGGAGCATCTCGGCGGGCTCGTGGTGCTCGGCGAGCTCGCCCGGCAGGCGTCCAGAATCGGGCCGGTGCGGCGGCGGCCCGGGGGGGGCGGGGGCTTCCTCCCTCCTGCCGCCCGGGGTGCCCGGCTCCCGCCCGGCGTCCACGGGTGGCCCATAGGACGACGGGACCGGGCGCACCCGGCGCCCGTCAGTCCGTGGGCTGCAGCTGGGCGAAGACGACGAGGTTCTCCGTGTAGTCCTTCGCGACGCGGTCGTAGGCGCCCGCGCAGGTGATGAGCCTGACGAGAGCACTCGGGGTGTCGTCGTACACGCGCCGCGCGGGGAAGTCGTCCTTGCGGAAGCTCTCCACCGAGTCGACGACGAAGACGGCGGTGGTGCCGTCCTCGCGCAGGACTTCGAAGGAGTCACCGGGGTCGAGCTCTCGGAGCCGGGCGAACACCGCAGGGGCCGTGGCGGTGTCGAGGTGGCCGGCGATCAGCGACGTACCCCGCTCACCGGGAGAGGGACCGGACGCGTGCCAGCCGACCAGGTTCGTGTCATCGGCCGGCGGGGGGTCGAGTGCGCCCGAGGGCCCGATCTCCAGGTCGGTGAAGGGCGCGTCCACCCCGATCTCGGGAATGCGCAGCCGGACCGGAGCCGACCGCGGCAGCGAGCGACCCGCGACCGGAGCCGTGGGCGGGGAGGACGGGGTGGTGCCTCCCGGCACGCCGGACGCGCCCGGCCGCGGCGCCCCGTCGGAGGCGGCCGCGGCCGGTGGGGGAACAGCGGGCCGGGAGCGGACGCTCGCGTCCTGTGTGTCGAGGCTCGGGCCGAAGACGGCCAGGAGCGCGACCAGCACCAGCGTCCAGAAGGCGGTGGGGGCGGCCCACCGCGGGATGCGCCGGTGGTCTTTCTCGGGGGCGGGGTCGGTCGGGGCTTTCATCAGCGATGTCTTTCCGACGGGCAGGGCGGATCCGGGGGTGTGGAACGAAGGGCGGACGGAAGCGCGTCGCGGGGACTGCCTCTCGGGTGGCAGCCCCCACGACGTGCGGGGGTATCACGCCGAGACGCCGGCGGTCTTCCTCCGGCGGTAGAGGACGAAGGCGGCCGCCCCGCCCGCGAGGACCAGCGCGCCGGTCACGTTCGTACCGGTGTCCGCGAGGCCGCCGCCACCCGTGTGCATGCCGCCCTTGGGCTTGTCGTGCTTGTCAGCCTCTTCCTTCTGCTCGGGCGCGGAACCCTGCTCCTTCTGCTCGGGCTTGCCCCAGTCGTCGGCGTTGACCAGCGACAGCGCACCGGCACCGGTGTGCATGCCGCCCTCCGGCTTGCCGTGTCCCTTCT
>NZ_JBVJMN010000001.1:16494-276291 GCF_055584185.1 Streptomyces sp. NPDC104202
CGGGCTTCCCACCCTTCTCGTGCTCCTTCGACCACTCGTCACCACCGACCAGCGACAGCGCACCGGCACCCGTGTGCATGCCGCCGTGCGGCTTGCCGTGTCCCTTCTCGGGCTTCCCACCCTTCTCGTGCTCCTTCGACCACTCGTCACCACCGACCAGCGACAGCGCACCGGCACCCGTGTGCATGCCGCCGTGCGGCTTGTCGTGGTCGCGCTGCTTGCCGGGGGCGGATCCGGTGTCGCCCCAGTCGCCTGCCGTCAGCGCGAGGGCTCCCGGCGCGCCGACGGCCAGAGCGGCGGCCGTCGCGGTGGCTGCGAAGAGAATGCGGGCAGAGCGCATCGATGACTTCCTTCCGTTCGCCGCGCCAGCTGACGTCGTGTCGGCTTCCGAACGTGGCGACATGACCAAACGTCAGCTGGCAGGGCTCGATCGGCCACTTGAGTTGGTACGAACGGGGAGGCGGGCGCGTACGACGAACGGGCCACGGAACGGGAGCAGCCTGCGAAAGCGCAGGTGACGGCAGGGGTGTACCCGAAACTTCTCACCGCTCCACGCCGAGCACGCAGTGGCTGCCGGTTCCCGTGTCAGCGCATCGGTGGCGGTCCGTCAGGGAACGCGCTCCCTCTCCCCCGGCCTCAGGTCGAAGCTCCTCGTGCGGAGAACGTCGTCACTCGAGCGCCGCCGCCGCCGTGCCTCGGCGGCGGCGCAGAGAGCCACCGCCGCCGTTCCGTACGCGGCGGTCACTCCCGGGAGGCCGATGTCCGGCCCCGTGAGATAGGCGACCGCCCCCGCGAAGGCGATGCCCAGGTACTCCGGGCGGCCGTCGAGGGCGACGAGGGCGACGAGCAGGAGTGCGTACCAGGAGTAGCCCGGCGTCAGGAGCAGGAAGGCCGCGGCGAGGGTCGTCAGACCGCCCCGCCAGGGCCGTTGGGGATCCCCTCGGAGAATGACGAGGACGGCTGTGGCGCCCAGCCCGACCAGGGCCGCGGGGAGGGCCCAGGCGTCCGGCAGGACGAGGCGCACCAGCGCGTACCGCCCGCCCGCGCCGGCGTCGTCGTACCCCTCCTCCTGCGTATAGCCGCCCAGGTAGCCGAGCACGGAACTCCGGGACAGCAGGACGTACGGCAGATAGAGGAGCGTGACGGTGGCCGACGCGGCCAGCAGCACCGTGGCCGCGGCCCGGGGGCGTCGCGCGGCGCCGGAGAGCACGCCCGGCAGCAGGAGTGCGGGCAGCATCTTGGCGGCGATCCCCAGTCCCAGGAGGATTCCGCCGGCCGCCGACCGGCGTGCGACGACGAGCAGCGCGAGGACGGAGAGGAGTACGGCAAGGACGTCGACGTGGGCGTTGTTGACTCCCTCCACGGGTACGGCCGGACACCACGCCCACCAGGCGGCGTCGCGGGGGTCGCCGCGACGCCGCAGGGCTGTCAGGAGCACGAGGGAGACCGCGAGCGAGAGGAGCGCGCCGCCTGCCTGGAGGGCTTTGTGACGGGCGTCCGGCGGGGAGACGGTCTCGACCAGCAGGAACCACCCCTCGGCCGCCGGCGGGTAGATGGTGTGGACGGCCGGCCGGTTGATCCGGGTGCAGAGTCCGGCGCCAAGGGGTGCGAGTCCGGTGCCGTGGGCGCAGGTCGCGCGGTCGGGGAAGAGCCAGGTGTCCCGGAGGCCGGCGAGGGCGTCGGCCGCGGGCGCGTGGTCGTAGGGAGAGTGGCCCGCGGCCTGCACCCGGCCGTCCCACGCGTAACGGAACGAGTCCGTGCTGGTACGCGGTGCGGCCAGCAGGCCGGTGGCCGTCAGGGCGACCGCGCCGACGAGGACGAGGGGGGCCACCGTCCGGGCCGGGGCACGGCGCAGGGCGAGCGCGGCCAGGACGAACAACCCCCAGGCGACGGTGTACGCCGTCATGAGTGCGGAACCGGGGCCCCGGAAGAGCACCACGAGGGCCGCGGTCAGGGCCACGAGCAGCAGGACGACGAGAGGTACGGGGGCAGGGCGGCGCATGGGGGAAGACTGGCAGCCGTCGCGGTCCGGAGGTTCGCGGCGCGGGGAGGCGTTCGGGTTTCGTAAGGTGTCGCGGGGCCCGCACGACGGTGTGGGACGGTGTCATGGAGGGCATGACCTCCCGCTTTCCCGCAGTGCCCCGTCCTCGTCGTGTGCTGCCCGGGTTGCGGCCGCCGGCCTTCTCGGGGCGCCTCCACGACGCGCGGACCGCGACGTCGGTCGGGCGCCTGCTCGGCTTGGCCTTCGCCGTCTGTTTCCTCACCGGGCTCGTCAGTCACTACCTGCAGCAGCCACCCGACTGGCTGGCCGACCGACTGCCGGCCCGGCCCTCCTGGGGTTATCGCCTCAGCCAGGGTCTGCACGTCGCGACCGGGCTGGCGGCGGTCGTGCTCCTCCTGGTCAAGTTGTGGACGGTGTACCCCCGGCTGTTCGTCGTGCCCCCGTTGCGGTCCGCGCGACACGCGCTGGAGCGGCTTTCGGTGGCGGTACTCGTGGCCGCGTCGCTGTTCCAGGTGTTCAGCGGCCTGTTGAACATCGTGCAGTGGTATCCCTGGCCGTTCTCCTTCGTGCCCGTCCATTTCGCCGTGGCGTGGATCGTCGCCGGCTCGGTCCTGCTGCACGTGGCCGTCAAGGCCCCCGAGATCACGGCTCATTGGCGCCGCGGGTCGGCTGGTTCACGCGAGCTGCCCGTCGAGGACCTGCGGGACCGGCGCTCGCTCCTGCTGGGTATGGGAGCCGCGGTCGGCGTGGTGACGCTCACCACGGTGGGCCAGAGCTTCACCCCGCTGAAGGAGCTCGACCTGCTCGCTCCCCGGCATCCCGGTCACGGGCCCCAGGGGCTGCCGGTGAACCGGACCGCGGCCGCCGCCGGGGTCTCGCTCCGCGACGTGGGCGCCTGGCGCCTGGAGGTGGTCGGACCTGTGTCGTACGCCCTCGGCCTCGACGCGCTCCGCGCCCTCCCGCAGACCCGGGTGAGGCTGCCGATCGCCTGTGTCGAGGGGTGGAGCGCGGACGCCGAGTGGACGGGGGTGCGGATCCGGGATCTGGTGGAGCGGGCCGGCGGGCGGCCGGGGACCGCCTCGGTCCGGGTCACGTCGTCGGAGACCAGCGGCTCCTATCGGATCATGGGCATGGGAGCCGAGTACGTCGACGATCCCCTCACGCTGCTCGCCCTTCGTCTGAACGGACACGTGCTGGCTTTGGACCACGGCTTCCCCGCCCGGATCATCGCGCCCAACCGTCCGGGGGTGCTGCAGACCAAGTGGGTGCACCGCCTGGAGGTCCGATGAACGGGGCGGGAGTCCTCCGTCACGCGGCCGCCGGGACCGGGCTGGCGCTGCTGGGGGTCGGCGCGTGGCTCCTGGCGTCCCGGCCCGAGCCCCTCGACGTGGTGCCGTGGCTGGCCGGCGCCCTGGTCCTGCACGACGGGGTGATCGCCCCGCTGGTGCTCGGAGTCGGGCTGCTCGTGGCGGGGCGCCGTGACCGCGGGCTGCTGCGCGGCGGGCTGATGGTGGCGGGGAGCGTGTTCCTGGTGACCCTGCCGCTGCTCGTCCGCCCCGGCGGCCCGGCCAACCCGTCCGCGCTGCCCCTGCCGTACGGGCGCAACCTCCTCCTGGTCCTCGGAGCCGTCACGGTGGTGACGGGCGGGCTGTCGCTCGTACGGCGGAGGCGGCGGAGGGCCGGACAGGCCGGTGACACCGAAGCCGGGTGACCGGGACGGCAGGACGGGACGGTGGTCCGTGGTCAGTTCCGCGAGGCGAGGGTGAGGAATCGGCGGCCTCCGGCGCCCCACCGCTCGGCCACCGCCCAGCCCTCCCGGTCCGCGATCGCGGCCAGGGCGCGATCGCCCACGCGCGCCCAGGGGAACAGGGCGCCGCGGCCGCCGCGGCCGTCGTCCACGCGGACCTCGCAGCGTTCGTCCACGTCCACGGGCGCGCATTCGACGATCACGGCGCCGGTGACGGGAGCGACGATCTGCCGGACCCGCCGCAGCAGGGCGGCCGGGTC
The DNA here is from genome assembly GCF_055584185.1 of Streptomyces sp. NPDC104202. Classification (NCBI taxonomy): domain Bacteria; kingdom Bacillati; phylum Actinomycetota; class Actinomycetes; order Kitasatosporales; family Streptomycetaceae; genus Streptomyces; species Streptomyces sp. NPDC104202. The sequence continues at coordinate 20,504 of NZ_JBVJMN010000001.1, forward strand.
GCCGCCGATGCCGATGTTCCCGTCGATCAGGAGCGCCGTGCCCCAACGGCCCTCCGCGGGGAGTGCGTCGAAGACCGAACGACGCAGGGCGCTGCCGCCGGTCTCGATGGTGCAGGCCACCGCGGCCGGGCTGATGTCGATCCCCAGTACCTGACGTCCCTCGGCCGCGAGGGCCGTCACGAGGCGGCCGGGGCCGCAGCCGACGTCGAGGACCGAACCGTCGCACCGCCCGAGCACCAGGCGGTCGACATGGTCGGGAGGCTCGCACCAGCGTTCGACGTCGAGCGGCAGGAGCCAGCCGTCGTCCCGGCGGAGGAACAGGGGCCCCCGGCCCGAGCGGAGGGCGTCGCCGTAGGGATCGGCACACCAGGCGGTGGCCGTCGTCACGGTCATGTGCCCACCTCCGCACCGGTGCCGGTCAGCGCTCGGTGTCGGGCGGCGAATCGGGTTCCGGGAGCCTCGGCCGCCACGTGGCGTGCGTCGTCGGCGTCGTCCACGTCCGTCAGGGAGGGCAGCATGCCGATGCGCAGGCCGGCGGCCCGCAGGCGGGCGAGCTGGACGGCCCCGGTGTCCGGTCGGGACATCGGCACTCCACGGAGCAGGGACGGGTCCGGTACGGCGAGCCCGAGCGCCCAGAACCCGCCGTCCGTGGCCGGGCCGAACCAGGCGTCGTGGGATTCCCAGCGCAGTGCGCGGGCGAGCAGATCCGGCGTGATCTGGGGCGTGTCCATGCCTACCAGCAGCGCGGGTCCACGGCATGCCGCGAAGGCGGCGGCGAGACGGCGGTCGAGGGAGCCTGCCACCTGGGGGATCACGTCGAAGCCGGGTGGCGTCCAGGGGCCGGGGAGGCCGTCGAGGACGAGTACGTGCCGCTCGGCCGGGACGAGCGACGCGGCGGTGAGCGTGTCGGTGAGTGCGGCCTCGGCGAGGTCCGCCGCCTCGGCGGGGGTGAACGGAGGCGTGAGCCGGGTCTTCACGCGGCCGGGGAGCGGCTGCTTGGCGATGACGAGGAGCGTGGTCACGGCCGGATGCCCCCCGCCGTGGCGGGGAGTGCGGGGACGGAGGTCGCGGCGGGCTCGCCGAGGACCGCGCGCATGTCGTGCACCGCCTGCCACGTGCCCTTCCAGGTGCCCGTCACCTTGGACGTGCCCTCGCGCGGCAGGTAGGGCACGTCGGTCTCGCGGATCGTCCAGCCGGCGTCCGCGGCCCGCACTACCATCTGCAGGGGGTAGCCGCTGCGCCGGTCGGACAGTTCGAGGCTCATCAGGTCCGTGCGCCGGGCGGCCCGCAGGGGCCCGAGGTCGCGCAGCCGGAGGCCCGTCCGGCGCCGCAGGAGCAGGGACAGCGCGAGGTTTCCCGCCCGCGCGTGGGCCGGCCAGGCACGGCGCTCGACGGGGCGTCGGCGCCCGAGGACGAGATCGGCCTCTCCGGCGGCGACGGCCCGTACGAGGCCGGTCAGGAGCCCCGGGTCGAGGGAGGCGTCGCAGTCGCAGAAGCACACGAACTCGGCCTCGGAGGCTTGCAGTCCGGCGTGGCACGCGGCACCGAAGCCTCGCTGTGGTTCGTGGACGACGACGGCGCCCAGGTCGCGCGCGAGCGCCGCCGATCCGTCGGTGGAGCCGTTGTCCACCACGATCGGGCGCCAGCCCGAGGGGATGCGGGACAGGACCCAGGGAAGGGCGAGGGCCTCGTCGAGGCAGGGAAGGACGACGTCTACGGTCATGGCTGTCACGTGTCCCACCGTAGGAAGCGCGGCCCGCCCGGGAGCCGTGCGAACCCTTACGAAACGCGGACGTCACCCTGGAGGCATCCGGAAGGGCGTCAGGAGACCCTCCCGGAGGTGCGAGGCTGAGGGCATGACCGAGCACAGCTTCTCGGGGGTCCCGGCCCGCATCCTCGTCGTCGACGACGACCCGACGGTGGCCGAGGTGGTCACCGGCTACCTCGACCGGGCGGGACATCTCGTCGACCGCGCGTCCGACGGGCCCGACGCCCTGCGCAGCGCCGCGCTGCACCCCCCCGACCTCGTGGTCCTGGATCTCATGCTGCCGGGCATGGACGGCCTGGAGGTGTGCCGGCGGCTGCGCGCCGACGGCCCGGTCCCCGTGATCATGCTGACCGCGCGGGCCGACGAGGAGGACCGGATCACCGGTCTGGAGGTCGGCGCCGACGACTACGTCACCAAGCCCTTCAGCCCGCGCGAGGTCGTGCTGCGCGTCGAGTCGGTGCTGCGGCGCAGCCGGACGGTTCACGGCGCCGCGGGCCCCCGGGCCGTGCTCCGCTCCGCCGGCCTCTCCGTCGATCCGGCGACCCGCAGGGCGACGCGGGGCGGCGCGGAACTGACGCTCACCCTGAGGGAGTTCGACCTTCTCGCCTTCTTCCTGGAGCATCCCGGCACCGCCCACTCGCGAGAGGAGCTGATGCGTCGCGTGTGGGGGTGGGATTTCGGCGACCTGTCGACCGTCACCGTCCATGTCCGCCGGCTGCGCGCGAAGATCGAGGACGACCCGGCCCGGCCACGGCTCATCCAGACGGTCTGGGGAGTCGGCTACCGCTTCGAGCGGGACGGCCACGGGTCTGACGGACGCACGCCGTCGGCTGAGGGGCCGTCAGACGAGGGGCCTGCCCCGGCACCCGCGAGCGGAACCGGTCGATGAGCGCGGGACGAGAGGCCGGCCGATGAAGGATCTGCTCCTGATCGCCGTGTTCGCCCTCGCCGGAGCGGTCTGCGCCGGCGCCGCCGGGGCGGTCGTGCTCCGTCGCGTCCGCCACCGTTCGGTGGCCGTCTCCCTGACCGTGGTCGCCGCCGTGACCGTGACCGCGATGCTCGCCGGCACGCTCGCGGTCGCGCAGGCCATGTTCCTGTCCTCGCACGACCTGTGGGTGGTGACCGTCGTCGTCGCCATGGCCGCGCTCGTGTCGCTCTGTACGGCGCTCGTCCTCGGCAGGTGGGTCGTGGCCCGCAGCCGGGAGCTCACCCGGGCGGCCCGGGAGTTCGGCGACGGCGCGGGGTTCACGGCACCGGAAGGGGCGGTCACCGCGGAGCTGGCCGCCCTCACCCGCGAGTTGGCGGTCACGAGCGGGCGGCTCGATGCCTCCAGGCAGCGCGAGCGCTCTCTGGAGGCGTCACGGCGGGAACTCGTGGCGTGGATCTCGCACGACCTCCGTACCCCGCTCGCGGGACTGCGGGCGATGGCCGAGGCGCTGGAGGACGGCGTGGCCGCGGATCCCGGCCGCTATCACCGGCAGATCCGCACCGAGGTGGACCGTCTCACCGCCATGGTCACCGACCTCTTCGAGCTGTCCCGTATCCACGCGGGGGCTCTCGCCCTGAACCCGAGCCGCGTCTCCACGCACGACCTGCTGGGGGACGCGCTGAGCGGTGCCGACCCACTGGCCCGCCGGCACGGGGTGACCCTGGTGGGAGACGCGGTCGACTCCGTTCCCGTCGAGGTGGACGGCAAGGAGATGACGCGCGTGATGGCCAACCTGCTCGTCAACGCCATCCGTCACACGCCGGCCGACGGGACCGTCGCGGTCGGTGCCGCCCGGCGCGGCGGCAGCGTGGTGCTGTCCGTGACGGACGGCTGCGGCGGCATCCCGGAACCCGACCTGGCCCGGGTGTTCGACACCGGCTGGCGTGGCACCGAAGCGCGCACCCCTCCGGGCGGTGCCGGGCTCGGACTGGCCATCGTGCGCGGGATCGTCGAGGCCCACGCGGGCCGTGCGGAGGTGCGGAACGTGCCGGGCGGCTGCCGCTTCGAGGTCATCCTGCCGCAGACCGCGCGCTGACGGGCGCGAGCAGGGCCGCGGCACGCTGACCGGTCCGTGCGAACTCCGCCATGCCCTCGGCGAAACCGGTCCGGGGGGCCCAGCCGAGCTCTCGGCGCAGCCGGGAGGAGTCAGCCGTGATGTGCCGGACGTCGCCGAGCCGGTACTCCCCCGTCACCAGGGGGTCCGGCCCGCCGTAGGCCCTGGCCAGCTCGCAGGCCATCTCCCCCACGGTGTGGGGGCATCCGCTCCCCGTGTTGTACGTGGTCAGGGCACCGGCCCGCGGTCCCGCCGACTCCAGCGCGATGACGTTGGCCGCGGCGACGTCGCCGACGTGTACGAAGTCGCGGCGCTGCAGGCCGTCTTCGAAGACCCGTGGCGCCTCGCCACGGGCGAGCGACGAACGGAAGAACGAGGCGACACCGGCGTACGGGGTGTCGCGGGGCATCCCCGGGCCGTAGACGTTGTGATACCGCAGGGAGACGGCGGTACCGTCCACGCTCCTGGCCCAGGCGGCCGCGAGATGCTCCTGCGCCAGCTTCGTCGAGGCGTAGGCATTGCGCGGATCGGTCGGCGCGTCCTCGTCGACGAGCCCCGGGAGGAGCGCCGCCCCACACGCCGGGCAGCGCGGCTCGAATCGCCCCGCGGCGAGGTCCGTGCGGCTTCGGGCCCCCGGCCTGACCGGGCCGTGCATGGGGCACGCGTACCGCCCTTCCCCGTACACCACCATCGAGCCCGCCAGCACCAGTCGCCTCACCCCGGTCTCGGCCATGGCCGAGAGGAGGATCGCCGTGCCGAGGTCGTTGCAGCTCACGTACTGCGGCGCGTCGGCGACGCCCTTGCCGAGGCCGACCATGGCGGCTTGATGACTGACCGCGTCGACGCCCCGCAGCGCGGAGCGCACGGCGTCCGCGTCCCTGACGTCGCCGTGCCGGAACTCGGCCGGCGGCAGCACGGGCGACGCCGGATGCGCGCTCGGCAGCAACGCGTCCAGTACGACGGGCTCGTGACCCGCTTCCGACAAGGCTCTGACGATGTGCGAGCCGATGAATCCGGCTCCTCCGGTGACGAGTACGCGCATGACCGACACGCTACGGACGCGCCGCGCGCGACGGACCGGACCGCGCCGCCCGTAAGACTTCCGTCATGCGTGTGGACCCCGGTGCGGCTCGCCGCGGTCGCCTCCTGACGAAGGGGCCCATGCCCGGGGGCGGACATGGCTGCATTATTCTGAACCCACGGTGTCACCAGTGGTGACACGAGAGCGAACCGGAGGAACGATGAGCAGCTCGGTACGGCGGACCGCGGCGGCCGCCGCGGTCGTCGCGGGTGCGGGGGCGGGGCTGGCCTGGGCGTGGCGGCACCAGGGTGAGCTGGCCATGGGCCGGCCCTTCAACGAGTGGACCTTCACGCACATGGACCGGCTGATGCCCGTCGAGGCGGTGCGCGCCTGCGGCCCCGCCCGGACGCTGCCGAGCCGCCCCGGGGATCTCGACGACGTCACCTACGGGTGGGAGGGACGCGAACGGAGGCTGGCCGACCTGCACGCCGCCACGAACACGACCGCCTTCGTCGTCCTCCACCGGGGTGCGGTGGTCCATGAGAGCTACCCGGGCCGGTGCGCCTCGCCGCGGAGCCGGTTCCAGTTGTTCTCGCTGACGAAGTCGGTGACGTCGATGCTGATCGGCGTCGCGCTCGCGGAGGGGGCCATCGGGAGCCCGGACGACCCGGTGGTCCACTACCGGCCGGAACTCGCGGGAAGCGCGTACGACGGGCCGACCGTCGAGCATCTCCTGCAGATGAGCAGCGGCGTCGGCGGTCCGGAGGACTGGACCGTGCCCGACGCGCCCATCAACCGCTTCGAGAGGGCGGTCACTTCCGGTGGGTCGGTCCTGGAGGTGCTCCGGTCCGTGCCCGACACCCACGCGCCGGGCAGCCGGTTCACCTACTCGACCCTGGACTCCCATGTGCTGGGGTGGGTGCTGGAGGCCGCGACCGGGGCGACGCTGGCCCGCTACGCGAGCGAGCGACTGTGGAGCCGGATCGGCGCCGAGCGGGACGCCTTCTACTTCCTCACACGCGGACACCCCCGCACCGCGCTCGGAGGCGGCTCGCTCAACGCCTCGGCCAGGGACGTGGCACGCCTCGGTCTGCTGATGGCGCGGGGCGGGCGGGTGGACGGCGAGCAGGTCGTCCCCGCCGCCTGGGTGGAACGCGTCCGCGCCCCGGGACCCGCGCACCTCGCGGTCGGGCGCCTCGGGGCCGGCGGCGCCCCGCACTACGGCTACTCCGGACAGTGGTGGACCCTCGGCGGCGAGCGACGCGCCTTCACCGGTCTCGGGGTGCACGGCCAGTACCTGTGGGTGGATCCGGAGGCGGACGTCGTGATCGTCAAGACCAGTGCCTGGCCCACCGCCGACGACACCGCGCGCGACGGCGAGACCGTCGCCGCACTGGGCGCACTCGCCGACCACCTGGCCGCCACGACCTGACGGCCCCGGCTCCCGCCGCCCGGCCGGTCGCCTGCGTCCGGCGGGGCGGCAGGGCGGCGGGGGTGGATACGATGGCGGACATGACGGAACCGGGGACACCTGCGGAAACGCCCGCCGAGAAGCGGCGCGGCCGCCCGCGGTCCACTCCGCTCAACCGCGGGTTGATCCTGGACGCCGCCATGGCCGTCATCGAGCGGGACGGCCCGGACGCGCTCACGCTGCGACGCCTCGGCGCGGACCTCGGGACCAACCACACGGCCGTACTGCGTCATTTCGCCGGCAAGGACGAGATCCTGCGAGGGCTGGCCGAGCGCCTCGTCGAACGGGCCCTGGACGGATTCGCACCCGCGGAGGACTGGCGGGGCACACTGGCCGCCATGGCACGCCAGGTGCGCGCGGCCTGCCTGGCCCACCCCGGCGTCGCCACCCTCGTGGCCACGCGCGTCTCACGGCGCGACGGCGAGTTCCGGGGGGCGGAGGTCGTGGTCGGCGCGCTGCGCCAGGCCGGTTTCGAGGGCCGCGAAGCCGCCCGTTACTACCGCGCCCTGGCCGACACCGCACTCGCCGCGGGCGCGTACGAAGCGGCGTTCGCCAACCTCGACCCGGTGAGCCGGGAGGGCGACCGGGCCGCATGGCGCCGCGAGTACCTGCTGGCGTCTCCGGACGCCTACCCGAACCTCGCCGCGGTGGCGCCCTTCCTCGCGGACGTGGACGACGACGAGGTCTTCGAGACCACGCTCGGCCTGATCCTCGACGCCGTCGCATTCCGCAGCCGCCGGGCCGCGGAGGAACGGGCCACCACGGGCTGAACTCGCCTGACGTACCGTCAGGGACGGGCCGGCGGACGCACCGCCGCCGAAGCCGACACCTGGACCCGCCGCGCCGGAAGAGCCGCCACGGACGTGACCACGAACGTCCCGCCCAGCACCGTCAGCAGGGAGGCCCGAGCCGTGTCCTCCATGGAGGCGATCGCGGCTGGTACGGCCCCCGGCCCCGCGACGGGCTTCGCGCCTGCGGTGAGACGGCGTCACCGGCCGGCACGGCGACGGCCAGACCGGATGCGGCGACGACCGGGCGGGGCCGAATCCCGTCGCACGCCGGTGTCGTCGTCCCTTCGGCGGTCCGGACCCGGAGATCATGAGGCATGGGTGTCGTCCTGCCGGTCCTCTTCGCGCTGTGCGCGGCGTTCAGCAATGCCCTGGCCACCGTGCTCCAACGGCGCGCCACGCTGACCGCCCCCCGTACGGACTCCTTCCGCCCCGGCCTGATCCTCGATCTCCTGCGGCGGCCCGTGTGGCTCGCCGGGATCCTCGCCATGATCTGTGCGGGAGTGGGGCAGGCGGCGGCTCTGGCGACCGGCGCCCTCTCCCTGGTCCAGCCGCTGTTCGTGCTCGAACTGCCCCTCGCGCTGCTGATCGCCTCGGCACTGGCCCGCGAGCGCCTGTCCGGGCGCCTGTGGGCGGCCGTCGCCGCCGTGGTGTGCGGACTGGGCGCGGCCCTGCTGGCCGCCGCGCCCGACGGAAACCGCACCCGCGTGGAGATGGACCGGTGGCTCCCGACCCTCGTGGCCTGCGCCGCCGTCGTGGTGGTGCTCGCCACGGCGGGTCTGCGCCGTCCGCCGGGGCGGGTTCGAGCGGGCTGTCTGGGTGCGGCCACAGCCATCTGCTACGCACTGACGGCTGCCCTGATGAAGACCTCCATGCACATCCTCGGTGACGAGGGCCTCGTCGGCTTCCTCACGTCCTGGCAGACCTACGCGTTCTGCGGAGCCGGCATCGCGGCGGTACTGCTCCTCGAACACGCCCTCCAGGGCGGGCCGCTCATCGCCTCGCAGCCCGCCCTCACCCTCGGCGACGCCACCGTCAGCCTGATCCTGGGCGTGCTCCTGTACGGGGAGCACGTACGGACCGGCTGGTGGCTCCTCCCCCAGTCGACCGGCATCGCGCTGATCGTCATCGGGGTCTTCGTACTCGCACGCAGCGGGGTCAGCTCGGGCTGAACGGACGGGGCCTGCCGGTCCGGGCCCGGTGCCCGCCACGGCCCGGCACGACCGGCCTCCCGCGCAGGCGTCAGACGGCCTCCTCCGTCGGGTGCTCCTCCACGGAGCGGGAGTCGGTGAGGCTCAGTGCGCCGCCGGCCGCGATCAGGCCGACGACGACGGCGAGGAGGGCGTAGGTGAGGCGCTCGCCGTGGAAGAAGGACGCGATGAGGTCGCCGCTCCAGGTGCCGGCGGGGAGCTGGGTGGTGACGAGGAGGGCGATGAGGGTGCCGACGACGGCCGTGCCGACACTGGAGCCGACCTCCTGGGCGGTGTCGTTGAGGGCGGCGCCGATGGAAGTGCGGTTCTCCGGCATGGCGTCGACAAGGGCGACGGCGCAGATGGTCATGACGGTGCGCAGGCCGATGGTCATGAGGACCATGCAGACCGCGATGACGGCGTAGCCGTGCTCGACGCCCCAGGCGAGCCCGGCGAGCGAGCCGGCGAGGAACCCGGCACCCACCAGGCAGGCGACGCGATGACCGAACCGCCGTGCGAGCCCCTCGGACAGCGGGGTCGCCAGGAGCATCGTGGCGATGATCGGAAGGTTGGCGAGGCCGGCCCGGACGGGGCTCCAGCCATAGGCGTACTGGAAGTGCAGGATCAGGCCGAACATCACGCTGGCCATGGCGATGGAGGTGCCGATCTGCGCGAGGGCGGCGCCACGGACGGTGCCGCGCGAGAAGAGGCGCAGGTCGAGCATGGGGGCGGCCGTGCGGCGTTCGTGCCGGACGAACCAGACCACCGCGACGAGGGCTCCGACGACCGACGCGAGGGTGGCCGTGGAGAGCCAGCCGTGTTCGACGCCGCTGGTCAGGGAGTAGCAGGCGAGGCCGATGGCGGCGACGCTCAGGACGGCGCCCGGCACGTCGAGGGAGTCCTTGGTCAGGTCCTCAGGGCGGTCGGCCGGGACGCCGAGCCGCACGCCGACGCAGGCGATCACCGCGATGGGGGCGTTGACGAGGAGCAGCCACTCCCAGGACACGTGCGCCAGCGCGGTGCCGCCGAGCAGCGGGCCGAGGACGAATCCGGACATGCCGACGACGATCATCACGGTCATGGCGCGCATGCGGAGCGCCTTGTCGTCGAAGAGCCGGAAGACGAGGGAGTTCGTGATCGGCGCCATCGCGGCGGCGGCTATGCCGAGGCCCGCGCGCAAGGCGATGAGGCCGCCCGCGGAATGGACGAGGAGCACGCCGAGGCTCAGCGTGCCGAAGACCGCGAGTCCGATCAGGAGCACGCGGCGGCGTCCGAACCGGTCCGCGATGGAGCCGGCGGTGAGCAGCAGCCCGCCGAAGGTGAGCGAGTAGGCGCCCGTCACCCATTGGAGCGCGGTCGTGCCCGCCCCCAGGTCGCGGCTGATGGTGGGCAGGGCGATCGACAGCAGGGTGTTGTCGACCATCTCGACGAAGAAGGCCAGGCAGAGCGCGGCCAGGGGGATCCAGGCCGCGCGCAGCGACGGGTAGGTGCGGGGCGGGTTGGTGAGCGTGGCGGTGGCCATGGCGCACTCCTCTCGATCGAACGTGGTTCGGTTATCGAACGATGTTCCATCCGGTACGATAGAACAACGTTCGATCCGATGCAAAGGTGAGAGGTGCACGCCATGGCACGCCAGCAGTCCCGCTCGGGCGGGGGGCGCCGACGCGCTTCGCACTCGATGGAGTCCGTCCTCGGCGAGGCGGTCGCCCTGCTCGACGAGGCGGGCGCCCCGGCTCTGACCTTCCGGGCCCTGGCCCAGCGCCTGGGCGGAGGCGTCGCCAGCATCTACTGGTACGTCGCGAACAAGGACGAGCTGCTGGACCTCGCCACGGACCACGTCATGGCCGGTGTCCTCGCCGACATCGAGACGCTCCCGACCGGCGAGGACGCGATCGACGACCTGCGTGCGATGGCCGTCACCCTCTTCGACGCGGTCGTCAGTCGCCCGTGGCTCGGCGCGTACTTCATGCGCAACACCGACGTGCAGAGCAACTCCCTGCGCATCTACGAGATGCTCGGCCGGCAGACCCTGCGGCTGGACCTCACCGCCCGCCAGCGCTTCCACGCCGTCTCCGCGGTCGTCGGCGTCGTCGTCGGCTCCGCCGTCGACATGGGCCAGGAACCGCCCGAGGAGATCCTCGACGGCGCGGTGGACCGTGACGAGTTCCTCGGCCGCTTCGCCAAGACCTGGCGAGAGCTCCCCGCGGAGGACTTCCCCTTCGTCCACGAGATCGTCGACGAGTTCGACGGCCACGACGACGTCGACCAGTTCCGCTCCGCCCTGGACCTCACCCTGGCGGGCCTCCGTATCCAGGCCGGCCTCTGACCTTCCTCGGTTCCCGGTCCTGAGCCGCGTACGCTCCCGGAACCGGGGGACGGAGACCCGGCCACGAAGGCGCGGCTTCCGGTCGACGGTTCACGGCACGGCACGGCTGTGCGACGGAGCAAGACCCGGCGTCCTCACCCGAGCGGGTCGTTTCCTCCCCGCTCCACAGCGCGGCCGATGAGTTTGTCGCTCCCGGTCGGTCCAAGCTCGTGGCAGCCCAGGAAAGGACACCGCCATGTCGGAGCTTCTCGTCGACTTCATCACCTCCCTCGACGGCTGTGCGTCGGGAGAGGGGTGGCCCGGTTTCTGGGGACTCGAAGGCCCGGAGTACCTCACTTGGCTCGGCAAGCAGCCCGAGGCCACCTATCTGATGGGGGCGAACACGTACCGCCTGATGTCAGGCTTCGCCGCGGGCGAGGTCCCGAGCGGCCAGGACGAGTTCAGGCCCGAGGAGGAGGCGTCCGTCGACGAGCTCACGCAGGCACCCAAGGTGGTGTTCTCGTCCTCGCTCGAGGCGCCGCTGACCTGGGCCAACGCCACACTCGTCCGCGGCGACGCCGTCGAGGCGGTCCGCGCGATGAAGTCGAGCGGCCCGGGACTCCTCAGCACGATCGGCAGCCTCAGCCTGAGCCGGTCCCTGCTCCGGGCCGGACTCGTCGACCGGTTCCGGGTCGTGATGTTCCCGGTGATCACCGGAGCCACGGGCGAGGAACGCATCTACGACGGCTATCCGGACGTCGCCCTCGAGATGATCGGCAACCACACCTTCGACGGCCGTATCCAGCTGGTCGAGTACAAGCCCCGCGTGCTCACACACCCGCCCCTCGTCTCCCCCCGGTGACATCGTCGCCTCCGCTGGCCCCGGCCGCCGCGGCGCCGCCACCGACACGGGCTTGACCACCAGGATCAGAAAGCGAGGGCCCGGTCCCCCGTACGCCCGTCCGCGGCCACGTCGCCCCTCTGGCACGCACCGCCCGCCCGACCGGCTCCCGGCGACTGCCCGGAGGGGCTCAGCGGAGTCGTCGCGCACGCAGCACGAGGTCGTCGGCGTGGTGGGCGCCGGCGCCGCCGTCAGGTACCACACGCGGTCGCTGCTCGTTCACCTCCAGCGTCCAGTCCTCGGTGAGCAGGGCGGCGACCATCGAGGGCCAGACGTAGTCAGCCGGGTCGAAGCCGCTCTCGTGTGCCTGCTGGGTCTCCATCCCCGCATGATGGACGAGGAGCAGCACCCCGCCGGGCGCGACGGCCGCGAGCAGCGCTCGTTCGGCTGCGGCGTCAGGAGTGCGCAGCAAGGCCGGATACTGCGCGGAGACGAGGTCGAACGAGCCCGACGGGAGCGCCGCCTCCGTGAGGGTGGCGTGTACCCAGCGAACACCGACGCCCGCGTCCCGTGCGTGCCCGGCCGCCCGCTCCAGCGCCACGCCCGAGACGTCGAGCGCGGTCACGTCCCAGCCCCCGCGGGCGAGCCAGACGGCGTCCGCGCCCTCGCCGCAGCCGACGTCGAGCACCCTCCCGGGCGTGAGCCCGGCGACCTCGGCCACGAGCGCACCATTGGGCCGGCCGCTCCACAGTTGCTGTCGGTCGGCGTATCGGTTGTCCCATTCCGTCCGCACAGCGGCGTCTCCGGCGTATCCGTCGCCGGGCGGAGGAGTGTCGGAAGCGGGCGATCCCGCTGTCATGTTGTCGGTCACGGGCCCAACGTCACCCGTGGCGGCCCCGAGACACAAGCCCTCTTGCCATTCCGGCAAAACGGCGATGGGGGCTTCCTCGTCCCCCCAAGCGGCTCGTCCCGGCCGTGGCCCTCTGCCACTGCCGGCGGCTGCGGCGCACGTGCCTCACCGTCACCGCCGCCGGGATTCCGGTCAGGAGGAGGGAAAGCCCCACCGGAAGTACCCCCGCCCAGACGGTCGGTGAGACGTACGCGGTGCCGGACGCACCGCCCACCAGCCACGCACGGACGGGTTGCGCATCGACGTCCCCCTCGACGGGCACCTCGAACGACGAGCGTCCGTCCTCCGGGGTGAAGGCTCCCGAGCAGGAGCTCGACGTTCCCGCGTTGGCGACGGTGTTGTCGTACGTACGGCATGCGGCCTCGGTCACCGTGCCGGCCTGACCCCACAGCGCCGCCCTCGGCTCTCCGGTGAAGTTCGCCAGCACCGCGGAGGACAGGACCAACCCGACCAGGCAGGCCAGCGCCAGCCACGGCCCGGGTCCGACCTGCTCCCGTCGCCCACCCAGAACGTCACCGCTCTCGCTCATCCCCGCCCCCGGATCGCCGATGGACCTTCATGGTGGCCGATCCCCCGGGCCGGCGGAGGGTCTTGAGCGCCGTCACCGCCCTGACGACGGACCGGGCGTGGCGAGGAACCGCGAAGCGCACCTACGCGCCGAGGGCGTCGACGAGGTCCGCGAACAGCGAGATGCCGAGGACGGCGACACCGATGATCCCGGCCACTGACAGGGCCACGACCAACGCCACCGCCATCATGATCCGCGTGCGCCGCACTGCAGACCTGTACGCGCTGTCGTCTTCCCAGTCCTGATCGTGCATCGCGACCCCCCTGGCAGACAACGTACAAGACGTCCGTGGAGCGGCGAAGTGCGGGTGACCTGAGGGGCGCGCGGAGCCGCCCCGGGCACGACCCCCGGACGTCTCTGTCCAGGACGTCGCGGACGGCGGACACCAGGACCCGGACGAGCGGTCAGATCTCCGCGTGCTCGGACTCCGTGTGCTCGCACGTCCTGGTCGGTGATCCCGTGCCGAAGTCCGGGCCGGTGAAGTCGGTCCAGGTGTTGGGGCAGGGATCTTCGCCGCCCGTGCCGCCGTAGTCGCCGCACCCGCAGGAGTGCGGTGTGGGCGGGGGCTCCAGTTCACCCATGCAGGGACGGCCGACCCAGTCGCGTTCCTCGGGAGACAGCTCCACGCCTGAGGCGCGTACGAGGTCCGCTGCCTTGCGGCGCGCTTCGATGAGCAGGGTGCCCACCTCGGCCAGGGTCCGGTTCTGGGCGTCTGTTCTGTCGTTCGAGGTCACGGCTGCCGTCCTATCAGGGATCGCGGATCCCTCCCCTGCGGCACGCCCGCACGACTCCTCCGGCTCATCCGTCAGGAGCCGGAGAGCTCGCTCCACGTGCACGCGGTGTCCCCCGTGCAGACGCCCAGGAGGCGACATCGCCGGGACGGTGGCGGCCGATGGGTGCCGGTTCCCGCGGTTCATCGCGGGTTCTCACTGTCACGGCGCCGAGGGAGGGCGGTAGCCTGCCCATGGGATCATGCCGAGCGCGACCGACGACCGGGAGAAGGCACTCATGGAACTGCTGCCTCCCGGTAGCTCGCTGGTGACGACCGACTGGCTTGCCGAGCGGCTCCACCACCCCGATCTGGTCGTCCTCGACGCGAGCGTCGGGGCCCATCGCGGGGCGGCGGAGCGGATTCCCGGCGCGAGGGTCTTCGACATCGACGGAGCGATGTCGGACCGGGAGAGCCCTCTGCCGCACACCATGCCTGAACTGGGTTCTTTCGCCCGCGCCTTGCGGGCGCTGGGCCTGCACGACCACAGCGTCGTGGTGACCTACGACGCCGCCGGCCTCTACTCCAGCGCTCGCGCGTGGTGGATGCTGCGCGTGGCGGGCTTCGACCGGGCCGCCGTACTCGACGGCGGCCTGCCTGCCTGGCAGGCCGCCGGCCTCGGCTGCGAGCCCGCCTCGGCGTCGACGGCACCCACGGCGGCCGGGACCTTCACCGCGAAGCCACGGCCCGAGCTGCTCACGGACAGTGCGGCAGTGACGGTCGCGCTCGCCGACGACGCCTCGGCCGTGCTCGACGCCCGCAGCCGCGAACGTTTCACCGGCCAGGGCGCGGAGCCGCGGCCGGGACTGCGGCGCGGCCATATGCCCGGTGCGGCGAACCTGCCCTTCACCGAGCTTCAGGTCGAGGGCCGGATGCGCGCGTCCGACGAGCTCCGTGCCCTCTTCGGCGTCGCCGCCGACGGGCGCGAACGTCTGGTGTTCAGCTGCGGCTCCGGTGTCACCGCCTGCGTCCTCGCCCTCGGCGCCGACCTGGCCGGCTACCGTGACCTTGCCGTCTACGACGGTTCGTGGAGCGAGTGGGGCCTGCCCTCCGGCCTGCCGGTCGAGACGACGAACCCGGCCGCCGGCTGACGTACCCGAGTCGGCTGGGGCTTCGCGTGGACGGCCGTCACGCTTCCCCGGCTCCCCCATCGACTCACCGCCTCGTACGCGGCCAAGGGGCGCATCACGGCCACCTCGTCGGCTGGCACCGATGGACCAGGGTCACGCGGTCGGACTCGGCGTACGGGACGGGATTCCGCGGCGGTCGGCGAGTCGAGCGGCTATCAGGCAGAACGCCGGTGCGAACAGCAGCTCGGCCACGAGGGCTTCCCAGGGTGCGTCCGCGGCGGTGCTGTCATCGGCCAGCTCTCCGAAAACCGCGGAGAGGGAGAAGGCGATCACGTTGTTGACCGTGTGGACAGCGATGACCGCCTCCAGACCCCCCGTCCGAACGGTGAGCCAGCCCCACCATGCCGCCGAGTAGCACAGCAGCAGGAACCCTGACATCTGCCCGAAGCCGTGGGCCAAGGCGAACAGGAGCGACGCCACCGCCACTCCGGGCCAAGGCGACCGAAGAAATCCGCCGAACAACTGGACGAGCCAACCGCGGAAGACGAACTCCTCGGCAGCAGCCTGGAAGGGAACGAGCGCCCAGAGAACCAACAGGCTCAGCAGAAGTTCGGACCAGCCGGGCATCTCCCCGGTGACGGCCTCGGGGCCCTCCTGGAACAGGCTCCACACGATCAGCACCAGGTTCTGGGTGACGAGCACGATCGCGGCCAGCCCGAGGCACCATCCCAGCCACCCCCACCGCAGCCGTCCGACGACGGACGCGAGGGTGCCGGCCGGCCGTTTCCCGCAGACGCGGACGGCGAAGAGCACGGCCGGAGTCCACAGGGCGAGGCCCACCAGCAGGACGGCGTTGTCCAGCAACGGATCGGCGAAGAACCTGTCGCTGTCCTCCGGAGCCCACTCCAGTCCCAGGAGCATGCCGGCGACAGCGGAGCCGATGAACACCAGGATCATCCCGGCCACCATGAGGGCCAGGACGAGAAAGAACTCCCCTACGCGCGCGCCCGTGCGCTGCCGTCCATTGCGCCCTTGCTCGTGGTAGGCGGACCCTGGTGGTGCGGTCGTCGGGCCGAGTGCACGGGGCGGCGGCATGGGGCCCTGCGGGCCCCATGCGACCGGTGGCATGGGCCATGGCTGTGCGGGGGGAACTCCGTCCTGCGGCGGAGGCGCCCACGGCTGGTGGGGGTGGTGCGGAGGCCCTGGTATCGGATCGGACATCGTCAACTTTCTCGACATACGCATGCACGGAGCACTGTCCGCGAAGTCTGTCACCCCGCCCGCCCCTGAAGCCTCGCACATGCGTGAAGCGGTCCGATCGGCCGCCCGGACAAACGCGGGACGGTGTCCGGCATCAGGGGCAGGCGTGCCCCAGGGCCCGATGGCCCATCCACACCGCCACATCACACACCCTCAACGCGCTCACCGTCCGCGGCAGCCCTGCGGCCTGTCGCAAGGCCAGCAACCGCCGATGCAGAGCGCCGTCGTCCTCCCGCAGCGCGGTGTGGAGGGCGAGCCAGAAGGACGGCGGCCGGCCGATGGCGCAGCGCACCACGCGGTCGTAGACCGGGATCAGCCGCGGGCGCTTGCGCGCCAGGATCTTCCCCGCGATGACCCATCCGACTCCCGGCTGTTCCGTCAGGAGATGCCACGCCTCGTCTGCCGGTGAGCCCTCCGCCACGGCTCCCGACCCCGCGTCAACCAGGTCCACGTCTCCGGGAATGGCCCGGAGCAGCCCGGAGAGCTTCGCGCCGAGAGGTCCCTCCAGCATGTCCAGGGCCACCCGGGCGGGAACGTCCACCGACAAGGTCTGCACGGCGACCATGTCATCGGCGGTGATCCGGTCGGCGACGTCCGGCAGGTCTCCCCCGCCGGCCAGATGCTCGAACCGACTGCCCGTGAACGCCACATCCCCCGGGGGCAGACCGATCCCGTAGTAGCGGCGCAGATCGTCCACCGCCCGCTCGGCACTGAGCAGTTCGTGCAGTTGCCGGGCCAGCCCGGAAGCACCCTCGGCAGGCACACCAGAGGCGGCAGTGGGCAGGGCCACGAGATCACCGACCTTCGTCGAAGCAGTCCGTCGCTGCCGTCCTCGGCAAGGACCGGGCCGGCCTCGCGACGCCTTC
This sequence comes from Streptomyces sp. NPDC104202, assembly GCF_055584185.1. Taxonomy (NCBI): domain Bacteria; kingdom Bacillati; phylum Actinomycetota; class Actinomycetes; order Kitasatosporales; family Streptomycetaceae; genus Streptomyces; species Streptomyces sp. NPDC104202. The sequence goes on from NZ_JBVJMN010000001.1 coordinate 37,373, forward strand.
GCAGCCTAAAGGTCAGCCCCTGCCGGCCACGGGGGATTCGCGGATCCGGTCCGCGCCCTCTCGTCGGCGGCTGCTCGGCCACAGCTACCGGAGCGGTATACGCGACAGGGGCCCGGCGTCAGCCGGGCCCCTGTCATTCGTAGCGGGGACAGGATTTGAACCTGCGACCTCTGGGTTATGAGCCCAGCGAGCTACCGAGCTGCTCCACCCCGCGTCGGTGACACCACTCTACACACCCGTCGACGCGGGACGGGCGGACGGTGGGCCCACGGCAGCACGGCTGACCGTGCGCCGACGTCTACCGTGGGCTCATGACCATCGCATGGCGGAAGGACCGGATCGGGACGGCCCTGAGGGGGGAGAACCCGACGGTGCTGCGGCGGATGACGGCAGGGTTCGCGGTGATCGGCGACGTACAGTTCCTGCCCGGCTACTCCGTTCTCCTCGTGGACGAACCGGGCGTGGAGCGACTCTCCGACCTGCCGCGGGACAGACGGATGTCGTTCCTGACCGACATGGATCAGCTCGGCGAGGCCGTCGAGCGGGCATGCCGTCGCCTGGACCCGGCCTTCCGCAGGGTCAACCTGGAGATCCTCGGGAACAAGGACCCCTTCCTCCACGCCCATGTGTGGCCGCGGTACGACTGGGAGCCGGCCGAAGCCGTCGGTGCACCGGTCTGGCTCTACCCGAGCGACCGGTGGAGCGACGAGGAATCCCGGCTGGGCCCTCGGCACCAGGTGCTCAGAGAGGCGATCAGCAGCGAACTCGACCTGCTGCGGGTTTGACGTCCCGATGTGCCGCCCCGGTACCTCGGGGTCACCGCCTCGGTCACCGGCTCGCGCGGAGCCCCGCCGGGGTGAGGCCGGTGTGCAGGCGCATGGTGCGGGTGAGGTGGCTCTGGTCGGCGAAGCCGCACAGTTGGGCGATCGCGGCGATCGGGGTGTCCGTGGTGAGGAGGGCGCGGCGGGCGCGCTCCAGCCGCAGTTGGACCAGGTACCGGTGCGGCGACTGGCCGGTGGACGCGCGGAACGCCCGGGTGAAGTGCGAGGGGCTGACGCCCGCCACGGCGGCGAGCTCGGGCAGCGAGAGCCGTCCGTCCAGGTAGCCGTTCATGTGGTCGACGACCCGGTTCAGGCGCTTGGGCGTGAGCCCGCCCTCACGCTCGGGCAGGCGCGGGCGGCGGGTCGCGGCGGTGCGGATCACGTGGGCCGCGAGCGCCTGCAGCATCGACTGGGCGTACAGCGGATCGGCGGGCTGCGGTCCCTCGTACTCGGCGACCAGGCGCTCGACCAGCATGCCCAGGAACGGGTCGGTCAGGTGGTAGCGCGGGGCCAGCTCCAGCGGGCCGGGCAGGTCGCTCTCGGTGGCGAGTTTCTCCAGCCAGGCCGGTTCGAGGGCGACCAGCAGCAGCTCGGCGTCCTGCTCCCAACGCGGCCGGGACGCCCAGCCGGCCGGATTGACCAGCGCCTGGCCGCGGTGGAAGCGTTCGCGCCGCGGGTGACCGTCGGCGGTCCAGCGGAGGTCGGCCGAGCCGCCGGTGTGCACCACCACGACGTGCCGGGTCGGTCCGTCCGCGCCCTCCACGCCGCCGTCGGCCCGTTCCAGGCCGCGCTCGACCACGCCCTCGTCCAGGTCGGCGCCACTGCCGGAGAGGCGGACCAGGTGGGGCTTGATCAACGACGCCGCCGTCACGGAGCGCAGGGGCGCCGGGGTCGTCGCGGAGGTCGCGGGTGGTGGAGGGGTCGGGGCTGCCGGGGGTGTCGCCATACTGTCGATTCTGGTCCCTCCGGGTGAGGAATGCCGAACGGGCGGCGCCCTCGTCCGCGGTGTCGGCCGGGATGGTGAGCGGTTCGTTCCAGGGCCCGTCGGATTGTTCAAGCCCCTGAGGGCCCCCGCGTCGGAGAGTGGTCGGGCGAACGTCCCCCACGTCGGGGGACCACCCCCTCATCTGGCGAGGAGCCGTAGATCATGAGCAGCAACCACTCCCTGGCGGGCAAGGTCGTCCTGGTCGGCGCCGGTGCGAAGAACCTCGGCGGGCTGATCAGCCGCAACGCGGGCGCGGACGGCGCCAAGGTCGTCGTGCACTACCACTCCGACGGCACCGCGCCGGACGCCGACGCGACGGTCGCGGCGGTCAAGGCGGCCGGTGGCGAGGCGGTCGCCGTCCAGGGCGACCTCACGAAGACCGCCGACGTGGAGCGGGTCTTCGCCGTCGCGCAGGAGACCTTCGGCGGCGTCGACGTCGCCGTGAACACTGCAGGCATGGTGCTGCGCAAGCCGATCGTGGAGACCACCGAGGCCGAGTACGACGTGATGCACGCGGTGAACGCCAAGGCCGCGTACCTGTTCATCCGCGAGGCGGGCAAGCAGCTGAACGACGGCGGCAAGGTCATCACCATCGTGACCTCCCTGCTGGCCGCCTTCACCGACGGCTACTCCACCTACGCCGGCGCCAAGGCACCCGTCGAGCACTACACCCGCGCCGCGGCCAAGGAGTTCGCCGCCCGCGGCATCTCGGTCAACAACGTCGCGCCGGGCCCGATGGACACCCCGTTCTTCTACGGTCAGGAGACGCCGGAGCGGGTCGCCTTTCACAAGTCCCAGGCGATGGGCGACCAGTTGACGAAGATCGAGGACATCGCGCCGATCGTCGCCTTCCTGGCCACCGAGGGCTGGTGGATCACCGGCCAGACCCTCTTCGCCAACGGCGGCTACACCACGCGCTGAGCCGTTCCGCTCCTGCCGTCGCCCGGGTCCGATCGTGGCCCGGGCGACGGCCGTCCCGGCCGGGGGGCCTACACCGGTGAAGGGCGGGCAGTCCGTGTCGTGGGCCGCCCCCTCCGCGGTCGTTCTCTCCTGCTCATGAGGCCGGCGCGGTCATGTCCCACACGATGTAGTGGAAGCGCCGCTGGCGGTTCTCCGCGGGACCCAGGTACTGGAGGGCGGCCACGTGCCCGGCACTGGTCGGCAAGCAGAACCAGGAGCCCATCGGGGCCATCGACTCCGACCCTGAGGAGTGGTCGCGGATGAGGTTCGCACAGTGGGTGGGGGTGGCACCCTCCAGAGAGCGCGCGACTCTTCCGTTCATCGCCGCGAAGCTGTCGTCACCGCCCCACGAGATGTCCGGGCCGGCCACCGTCTTTCCCGCGGTGCCGTGTTCGAGATCGGCACTGTCTCCCGGGCTGAGAGCGACGTTGCCTGACCCTAGGGTCTCCGGGGCTGCGCTCGTGGAAGGAGAGGGCGAGGCGGTGTCCGGGGTCTGTCCGGCTGAGGCACTCGGTGGTGTCGCCGGCGTGGTGGCCGACGGGACGGGGACCGTTGCGTGCCCCGGCGGTGGCCCCGACTGCGGCGGGCTGGGTCGCTGCTGGGTGAGGACCGTGACGACGAGGCCGAGGACCGGGATCAGGATGCCGACCACCCACCAGGCCCAGCGCGGCGGCCCGCTGTGGACGGGCGAGGGTGCGTGCGGCGGCAGTCGAGGGGGGTGGGGAGGGACGGGCGGCAGAGCGCCGTTCGGATCATTCGCCATCTCAAGTCCCCCGACCACGTGCCGCTTTGACGTCCTGGATGCAAGATCTGCACAGTATCCCGTACGTGGTGGCCATGCCATCGACCTTTCTCCGACGGGACGGGCGCGAGGTCCCCACTACAGGCCCCCCCTGCCGACAGCGGGCGGCGTCTCCGTCCGAGCCTCGGCTCGTCCCTCGCCCGGACCGGGCCCTCGGCACGAGATTCTTCTCGCCACCTGCCATGCAGGGCGCGGTCGAGCTACCTTCAGACTCGATCCCACGACCATGACCAGCAGCACCACGATGACCTCCACCGCGACATCCTTCAGTGTGGCCCCCCTGGCTCGTCCTCCGGGGCACGTTCACTCAGCTCGGCTCGTCCCTGATCCCGACAACGGCCGACAAGGGCCTGACCACGCTCATGCTGGGCCGGGCTGCGCCGTGCCCTCGGCGCGGCCGCGACGTACGGCTTCGCGCGGTTCCAGGGCTGGACGGCGGTCGTCCCGCCCTGGTCCCTCGCGGGCGGCCTGGCCGCCACCCTCCTGATCGGAATGGTCGCCGGTCTCTATCCGGCGATCCGCGCCTCCCGCCTCCACCCGACGGTGGCGCTCAACGCGGCGTGAGCGCCGGGCGACGAGTGCCGGGCCGTGGGGCAGGTTCGGGCCCCGAGGGGCCCTTGCGGGCGGCTGCGGCCCGCAAGGGCGTCGGTCTCAGGACGCGGGCAGGGTGGACACGACCTTGCCGGAGGCGTCGGCGGCGAGGTAGCCGCTCGCCTGGTACTCGTTGCTGAGGTAGAAGCGCAGGGTCGGCCGGTCGTCGTTGAAGGTCCAGCGGTCGACGATGACGTAGCGCGACGTGGGGGCGTCCACCTTGAGGTCGCGTTCGCCGCGCTTCATCAGCGCGGGGAGGCTGTCCCAGGGCATCGTGGACACGTCGAAGGGCTGCTCGTCGGCGTCGTCGGCGCTGATGGTGCCGCCGGGGCCGGTCTTCCTGGCCACGCCGGCCCGGTACTCGTACGCGTCGTAGGTCTTCGCGCCGGGCCGGGTCGGGATGTTCGCCAGGGCGTACTCCTCGTAGACGGTCAGGTCCTTGATGGTCGTGGTGCCGCTCACCTTGCGGAACTCCTCGATGACCGTACGGACGTTGGCGGTGGTGAGGAGGCTGCCGCGGACCGCGGGGGCCGGCGCGGACGTGGACGGGACCGCGCCCGTGCCCGAGTCCTGCCCGGGGGTGCGTACGGCACCGCTCGGCGAGACGCCGCCCTTCGCCCCGGTGGTTCCGCCGGTGCCGTCGTCGCCGTCGGGGATCAGGTTCACGACGCCGGTCACGGCGGCGGCGGCCAGCACGAGGCCGACGGCGACGCCCGCGACGCGCTTGCGCGGGTTGGCGGGCGCGGGGGTGGGCAGCGTCGGCGGCCCGAAGCCAGTGCCGGGAGCGGCGGGCGGGCCGTAGGCGGGATGCGGGTACGACGCAGGCGGCGCGAACGGGCCGTGGCCGGCGGGGGCGGCGACGGGCGCGGAGGGAACGGCGGAGACGGCGGCGTGGGCAGGAGACCCCGCCGCGCCGTTCTCGGCCTCCGCCAACAGCCGGTCCAGGAGCGCCCCGTCCGGGCGCTGCGCCGGGTCGCGGACGAGGAGGCGGGTCAGTACGGGCCCCAGCGCGCCGGACCGCACGGGGACGGGGATGGGCTCGTCGAGCACCGCGACCACGGTCGCGAGGCTGGTGGCGCGGCGCAGCGGGTGGTGGCCCTCGGCCGCCACGTAGAGGAGCATGCCGAGCGACCACAGGTCGGAGGCCGGGTTGCCCTCCTCGCCGCGGACCCGCTCGGGGGCGATGAACTCCGGCGAGCCGATCAGGTCGCCGGTGGAAGTGAGCCGGGAGGTGGCACCGTCGAACGCGGCGATGCCGAAGTCGGTGAGTACGGCCTCGCCCGCGTGGCGGAGCAGTACGTTGGCGGGTTTGACGTCGCGGTGCTGGATGCCGGCGGCGTGCGCGGCGCGCAGTGCGGAGAGGACCTGACGGCCGAGGGCGAGCACCTCGGGGACCGGCATCGGGCCCGCGGCGAGCCGGTCGTACACGGAGCTGCCCTCGACGAGCTCCATCACGATCCACGGGTGCGAGCCGTCCTGCGGCTCGATGATGTGGTGGATCGTCACGACGTGCGGGTTCGACAGCCTGGCCAGGGCGCGGGCCTCGCGGACGGCGCGTTCGCGCAGCTGCGCGGCGAATCCGGGGTTCGCGTCCTCGACGGCGGGGTCGGGCGGGCGGACCTCCTTCAGGGCGACGTCGCGGTCGAGGGCGATGTCACGGGCGCGCCAGACGGTGCCCATGCCGCCGCTGCCGAGTCGGGAGATCAGTCGGAAGCGTCCGTCGACCAGAGGTCTTCGGTCGTCATTCGTGCTCATGGGCGGTCATCGTAGGCGCTGACGAGTGGCGGGCCGGACCGGGCCCAGTCCGTGACCCGGCCCGGGTGGGCGGGCGCGGCCACGGGGCCGTGTCGCACGCGGCTACGAGGCCGTGTCGTTGTCGCCGGTCAGCGCCCGACGTGCGGCCGGCGCTCCGAGTCGGCTACCGGGCAGGAGGCCGTGACCCGCGTCCCCTGCCGCCGCAGGGCCGGTGCCGGGCCCGGGGAGCACGGCCCTTCCTCCAGATCTCCCGGATCAGCCCGGCCGATAGGTTCCCACGCTCCATTCGTGCCCCTCCGGGTCGAGGACGCGAGCGCGCCGGGTGCCCCACTCGGTGGCCTCCGGCTCGATGACCGGCACGCCGCCGGCGGACACCGCGTGGAAGTACCACCGGTCCACGGCTGCCGGCGACGGGAGACACAGGTACAGGCCGCTCCCCGTGCTGCTGCCGTGAAGGGCCGGCCTGCTGTACTCGGCGTGCGCGCCGGCCACCATGAGGACCACGTCCCCGCATCGGATCTCGGCGTGCGCGAGGGAACCGTCCTCGGCGTCCTGGCGGCGCACGAGCTCGAATCCGACCGCCGTGAGCCAGGCGAGGGCGGCGTCGGTGTCCCGGTAGCTGAGGTAGGCGTGGAGATCCGCGGCCACGACCCCGGCGGGTTCCGGCTCGCTCACCACTCCGGCGCCTCTGGTCACCCGCGCTGTGTTCGTCATGACGCCCTCCTCTGTGGGGCGTGGGCACCTTCTCGGGGCCGCATTCCGTCGGTCGCTCCCGAGCGGCGTCCCGATACGTCCGGGGTTCGCATCCACGTCCTGCGTGGGATCGGCTTCGCTGCTCGTCCGTACTCTCTCTTCTCCCGAAGGCAGCCCCTCGGATGCGCCGTGCGTACCGGGATCCCTGGAGGCGCGGCCGCGCGGAGGGCGCTCGGGCGGAAGGGTGAAAGGCGCCGCTCCGGACGCCGAGGCGCATCCGTAGGGCGACGCGTCGGGAAAGGAGGCAAAGGGCCATGACGGCGCCTCGTGGTGTCGCTGCCCGCCCGGTACCCCTGCGGGGTACCCACGGGCGATGGACGGATTGGGGATCGATCGTGCGACTCAAAGACGAACTTCCCGTGGATCACCATCTCGCCACGGTGTACCGCTGGGGCGCCGCGCTCTGCGGATGCATCCTGCTCGTGTTCGGCTGTCTCGGCTTCGCCGACGCGCTCAGCCCCTTCGACACGTCCGGCGACCGGATCGCGGGCATGACGACCAACACCGCCCTGAGCGTGATCTCGCTGGTGGTGGGACTGGTCCTCCTCGGGGCCGCCGTGGTCGGGGGGAACATCGCCTCCACCGTGAACGTGATCGTGGGCGGTTCGTTCCTGCTCAGCGGGTTCTACCACCTCTTCGTACTCGACCGGCCGGCGAACTTCCTCGACTTCGGCATGAGCAACGTCATGTTCAGCTTCGTGATGGGCCTGCTGATCGTCACGTTCGGGATGTACGGCCGCGTGTCCAGCAAGCTGTCCCACGACAACCCCTACTGGCAGCGCCGCCATCCGCGTGAGGCGGCCGCGGAGTCGCTCGCGCGTCGGCGGGCCACCCACGCGATCGCAGCGGGGACGGACCACACCGGGTCCCCGGCGCGTCGGGGCACATCCCCGTCCACTGCGTCGCAGGGCGAGTGACCAATGCGGACAGGGGCACCACCGCCCCTGTCCGCACCGGTCACATGACGTCCCGCTCGGCCCCCTCCTCAAGGGCGTCAGGGCACGGGCGTGGCGCCCGGCTCGACGGTCCGTGCGCGCCGGTCCGGCGCCATCGCTTCCGTGAGTCTCCGTGCCATCCAGTCGGGGCCCCGTCGCCCCACCTCGCGCGACCAGGTCCGCAGGCCGGGCAGGGGCTCTTCGAGCAGGCGCCGGAGGGCCGTCGCGGCCGTCGTCCCGTCGAGTCGCGACGGGTCGAGACACAGGGCCACCCCGGCCCGTTCGGCGTCGTGGGCGATGGCGAACTGGTCGCTGGAGAAGGGCAGGACGAGAGCCGGCGTACCGGCGGCCAGCGCTTCGGTGAAGGAGTTGTTCCCGCCGTGGTGGACGACCGCGTCCACCTCCCCGAGGAGCCAGCGCTGGGGCACGGCCTCGTCGATGTGGACCTCGGGTCCCGCGAGGTGCGCCAAGGCCGGCGCCCGGTCGCCCGCCGCCACGATCGCGGCCGCGTCGGGCAGGTGGGTCCGCAGGCTCCTCACGAGGAGCGCGAGGACGTCGTCGCGCGCGCAGAGGAACGTGCCGAGGGCGATGAGCACCACACGCCGCCGCGCGGCCCTGAGCCGTCCGAGGACGGCCTCCCAGTCCGCTCCCGGTCCCGGCTCCGCGGCGGGGACGCAGTGTCCTCCGTGGAGGAACACCGTGCCGTTCTCCGGGCGACGGGGCAGCCAGGGAAGTTCGGGATAGTTGAACACCACCGCCTGCGGTGAGCTGAGGGCGAAGGCACGGCCGGGAGGGGGAGCGTCGGGAGCGTGGCGGCGTGCCGTCTCCGCGAAGCGCCGGGTGAACGTCGTGTCGACGGCCCGTGCCGCGCTCCGCAGCTCCGCAAGGTCGCCGGCGGAGGGGCGGATCGCCTCAGGCCACGCGTACGGCACACCGAAGAGCGCGTGCTCGGAAGCGGGAACGTACGTGGGGTGGCCCGGGCAGAAGGTGGCATAGGGCAGTCCCAGGCAGTGCAGGGCGAGCGTGACGGGGTAGCTCAGCTGGTCGACCACGTACCAGTCGGGCGTCAGCCGGGCGTGCAGGGCACGGATCCGTGCCAGCGTGCCCTCCGGGTCCGGCAGCATGTCCTGGCTGCGGTGGCGGCACTGCGTGAGCAGGGCGGAGACGGCTCCGCGGCGGGTGGAGTCGAGGAACTCGTCGAGACGGTCGCGCTCGGCGGCCGCCTGCGGGGTGTTCCGGGCCACCCCGGTGTTCGCGTTCCGCGTGACGGTGAGGGGCGCGAACCTCACGTCCGCACGCTGTGCGAAGCCCTTGAAGTCCGGGCCGCAGGCGAAGACGACGTCGGTGCCCGTTCGGGCCAGCGCTCCGGCCAGTACGGAAAGGGGTTGGGCGTGGGAGGCGAACGGGGGGCTGATGACGACCACCCGCGCAGGTCGTGCCCTCGGGGCTGATGGCTCCATGCCGGTGGTTTCGTCCCCGTCGGCGCCGTCGGATGCAGCGTCGCCGGATCTCGGCGGGTCCGCCTGCTCGTCCGCGAGCACGGCCCGGACGCACGAGCACGGCCCGGACGCCGGCCGGCCACGACGCGGCCGTGATCGCGACGCCGCGCTGCGCAGTCCTCCGTGGCACTCCTTCGCCGGTCGCCACCGCGTCTCGACCCGTGCGAAGACGGGGTCTACACTCCGCGATCATGATCGATCTCACCGGTGCGGACACCGATCCGCGTCTCTTCGACATCATGTCCACCATGCGCGCCATGCGCCGCATCAAGCCGGATCCGGTTTCCGAGGAGCTTGTCGAGCAGCTCGTCCAGGCTGCGGTCTGGGGGCCCAGCGGCGGCAACATGCAGCGCTTCGAGTACGTGGTCGTGACCGACCGGGAGGTCATGGCGCGCCTGGCTCCGCTGTGGAAGCGCTGTGTCGACGCCTACCTCGCCACGACGGGCGCGCTCGCTCCGGCGGGGATGGACGAGACCGCCTACGGCCGGATGGTCGCGGCGATCGAGTACCAGCGCGACCACTTCGCCGACACCCCCGTGCTGGTCATCCCCTGTTATCAGTTCCCCGCCCCGCGCGTGACCGAGGAGGGCTACCTCGCTTCCGCGGCGGCCCTCGGCCCGGCGGCGACCCAGCGGATGATGGAGACGCAGGACCGCTTCATGGCCCTCGCGGAAGGATCGTGCGTCTACCCCGGCGTCCAGAACCTCCTGCTGGCCGCCCGCGGCCTCGGCCTCGCGGCGAACATCACCATCTGGCACCTGATGCTGGAGGAGGAGTGGAAGCAGGCCCTCGGCATACCCGAGGACATGCGCACCTTCGCCGCGATCCCCGTCGGCCGGCCCATGGGGAACTTCGGGCCGGTGAGCCGGCGCCCGGTCTCCGAGGTCGTCCACCGCGACCGCTGGTAGGTCCCGAGAAGGCGCGGCCCGGTTCACCGCGTGCGTCATCAGGAAGCGCCTGCGGGACGACCGTCGAGCAGCCTGGCCACGCGGTGGGCCGAGTGCGCGGTGGGCACGACCGGTAGGACGCCGGAGTACGGGTGAGTACCCGTACTCATGCCCGCGGGCGACCGGTGGTCCACCGTGGTGATCACCAACGGACCGATGTGAGGAAACAACCGATGCCGACTGCGTCCCGCTCCCGCCGCGTCCCGCGCCTGCGCCGGCTCGTCGCGCTCGCTACGGGCAACTGGGCCGCCCGGGGCTATCTGGCGGTCTTCTCCGTCTCCTTCATCGTGATGTTCCTCCTCCCGGACGCCCCCGTGGCCGGCAGCCCCCTGGTGCTGACGGCCCCCCTTTCCTTCCTGTGCCTCTTCCTGCCGCTCGACCCCGGCGCCGAGGTCGACGGTGCGGCCGAGGTGACGGCGGTCGCCGTGTTCGCCGTGTGGCTCCTCCTGTGCGCCTTCGTGAACGCTGCCGTGATCGGCGCCCTCGCCACGAGAACCGGGACCGCCGCCTCGGACGGCGCGCGCGAGCCCCACCCTCGGATACCTGCCCCGGCTGAGCGGCAGGGAGCCGACCGGACGGTGCCCGCGGGCACGCGTCCGCAGAAGGTCCGCGCCCTGCTGGCGCCCGCCGTGGACAACTGGCTCGCACGCGGGTACCTCGCCGTCGTCGCAGCGGCGCTGGGCTTCTTCCTGTGCGCCGCGTTCGTGCTGCCGGATCCCGGGTTCGCCGGCATCTGGCCCCTCATGGCCACGGCGCCGTTCAGTTTCGTCGCGATGGCGTTGTCGTCACCCGTCGAGTACCTCTCCTCGAACACCTGGCTCGCCCCGTTGGTCTTCTCCCTCGGGGTGGTGCTGTCCGGGCTGGTCAACGCCGTCCTGCTCGGCCGCCTCGCCCGCAGGCTGCGGGCGAGGGAACCGCGCTCGGCCACCAGCTCCTAGCCAGCCGCGTCGCCCGACCTCGGAGACCTGACGGGCCGCCAGTCGTTCGGCCCTCGGCTCGGCCGGACCTCAGCGGGCACCCGCCCGCCCGGCGGACTCCAGTACGGCGGACAGGAAACGACGCACCGTCTCCAACTCGCCCGCCCCGAAGCCTTTCGCGGCCGCCACGACTTCGCCGATCACCGGCCCGAAGAAGGCCCACCCGAGTGCGTGGGCCTTCTCCTCGACCTCCAGCAGCACGCGTCTCCGGTCCGCCGTGTCCCTGTTCCGCCGGACCAGGCCGAGCCGCTCCAGCCGGTCCACCAGGGCAGTGGTCCCGGCAGAGTTCAGTCTCAACTGCTCGCCCAGCCACCCGGGCGTGGCCCGCGTACCGGAGCGGGCCGCGTCCAGCAGGTGGATGAGGGCCCGCACGTCGGTGGGATGCAGTCCGTGGCGCGCGGCGAACTCCGCCCCGAGCAGGTCGAACTCCACCGTGACCGCGCGCAGCAGGTGGACCAGTTCCCTCTCCGGGCTCTGATCGTCCATCCGTCCTCCTCGACGTGGGCCTAATATCTCGCTGAACGAGATTATCGCCCAGCGAGAGGAATCTTCGTGTCCCTGCCCTCCTTCGACCTCGCCTACGACGAACTCCGCCTCCGCTGGCCCGCATCCACGGAGGAGCACGACGTCGCCACGCCGTACGGGCGCACCCGGGTCCATGTGTACGGACCGCCGGACGGCAGCCCCCTGGTGCTGCTGCCGGGCGGCTCCGCCACCGGCCTCAGCTGGTTCGCCAACGCGCCGGTCCTGGGCGAGCGTCACCGGGTCCATGCGGTGGATCTGCTGGGCGACGCCGGCCGCACCGAACGCCGGGGCATACGGCTGAAGACCGCCGACGACCTGACGGCCTGGCTGGACGCACTCCTGGACGGCCTCGGGCTGGCCCGCGCGCACCTGTGCGGCCACTCGTACGGCGCCTGGCTGGCCACCAGGTACGCACTGCACGCCCCCCAGCGGGTGAGCCGCCTCGCCCTCGTGGACCCCACCCAGGTCTTCGCCGGGTTCCGCCTCCGTTACCTTCTGCGCGCGCTCCCCACCCTGGTGCGCCCGAGCGAGACCCGAGCCCGCTCCTTCCTGGCCTGGGAGACGGCAGGCACGCACCCGGACGAGACCTGGCAGCGCCTCTACGCTCTGGCCACCACCGTTCCCGGCCGGAAACTCGTCGCCGGCACCCGCCCCCGGACCACCGACCTCGCCATGCCCGTCCTCGTCCTCCTCGCGGAACGCAGTCGCGCCCACGACGCCGCCCGAGTCGCCGCCCGAGCAGGCCGCATGCTCGCGCACGGCGAGGTGGCGGTGCTCCCCGGAGCCACCCACCACTCTCTGCCGCTCACCGATCCGGGGCGGTTGAACGGCCGGCTGACGGCTTTCCTGAACTGATTCCGGCGCCGTCGGCACGCGCCGGGCCGGCTCCCCCGCGTCCCGTGCGGGAGAGCCGGGGGCACCGGCCGCCGGGACGGCACGAGCCGCGCGGGCTCTCAGACGGTGACGAAGTCGTCCGCGAGGAACTCCTCCAGGAACCTCTGTGCGCGACGGTCGAAGTCGGTGTACTGCGCTTCCCGTTCGGCGCCGGCGACGGCATCGCCGACCAGGAGGTTGCCGTCGGCGTCGATGCGCTGCGGTCGGTCCTCGGCGTCCAGGAGCAGGCCCACGGTGGAGCGGGAGAAACCGCAGTAGTAGGCGATGCCGTCGCTCAGGTTGGCTTCGAGGACGGCATGCATCGACTCCGCGACGGGGTCGTCGGCGGTGGCGCCGGCCAGGGCCAGCCACAGCATGCGCTTGCCGGCCAGCCGGGGCTTGCTGCGGCCGTAGGCGAAGCCGTAGTTCCAGACGCGGTCGATCCATCCCTTGAGGACGGCGGGCACGCTCTGCCAGTAGACCGGGAAGACCGCGACCACGACGTCGGCGTCGAGAATCCGCCGCATGTGGGCGTGCGTCTCGTCCGAGTACGGCTTCTCCCGGTTGCCCCAGTCCGGCTGGTCCTCCACGGTCATCCGCGGGTCGAACCCCTCGGCGTGCAGGTCGAGGAGGTCGATGCGGTAGCCGACGGCCTCGAGCCGGGCCGCCGCCCGGCGCGCGGTGTGGGCGGTGAGGGAATCGCTGCGGTGGTGGGCGACGACCACGAGGGCCGTCCTGGTGTCACTGCTGTGCTGCGGCACGGTGTCTCCCGAGAGCTCGGTCTGTTCGGTGAGTCCAGTACAACCGCAGCCTCGTGGATGATCCATGGGAGAAACTCTCCCCGACATAGGAGATCGTCTACGATTGCGCGGTGGATCCCCTGAGTTCACTCCTGAGCGGCATCCGGGCCGAGGGCTCGGTCGTCAGCCATGCCGTCCTGACGGCACCCTGGAGCATCACCTTCGCCGACGCCGCCCCGCTCACCATGGTCAGCGTGCTGCGCGGAGGCGGCACGCTGCTTCTGTCCGACGGCACCGAGCGCGCGATCGGTGCGGGCGACACGGCCGTCGTCCGGGGCCCCGCACGGTTCCGCCTCGCGGACCGGCCGGACACCGTCCACCGTCCCCACTCCGCGTACGAGATCAACTGCTTCGCGGATGCCGCGTGCACCGGCCGGGAACTCGACGGCATCCACTGGGGCACCGGCACGGAAGGGGCGACGGCGCTCATCGTGGGCGCGTACCGCGCCTCGGGACATCGCCACGAACGGCTCCTGCGGGCGCTGCCCGACGTCCTGGTCATCACCGAGGACGCCGAGACCTGCGCCTGGCTGGAGAGCTCCGCCGCCGACGCGGCCCGGCTCTCCGCCGGTTCGCAGGCGCTGATGGACCGGCTCCTCGACTGGGCGCTGGTCTGCACCCTGCGCACCTGGTTCGACCAGGCGGGCGCCGACGCGCCCGGCTGGTACCGCGGCCTCGCCGATCCGGTCCTCGCCCCCGCCCTGCACGCCTTCCACGGGCGGCCCGCCGAGGGCTGGACGGTCGCCTCGCTGGCCGCCCAGGCCGGCGTCTCCCGGGCCCTGTTCGCGCGCCGCTTCACCGAGCTGATGGGCCGTCCGCCCCTCGCGTACCTCACGGAGTGCCGCATGGACGACGCCGCGGCGCTCCTGGCCGACACCGACCTCAGCATCGCCCAGATCGCCAGGACCGTCGGCTACGCCGACGCCTTCGGCTTCAGCGCCGCTTTCAAGCGTCACAGGGGCCTCAGCCCCAGCACCTTCCGCGCCGCGGCGGCGTGAGTCCGGCACCCGGCCGCCGCGGCTCGGTCACCCCGCCCCGGAGCCCGGCACGACACCGAGGCGTCGTGCCGGAGGCCGCGAAGGTCCGGGCGGGTCAGACCGTTCCCTCCGGGCCGCTGCCGTCGTTCCCCGCGAACCGGGCCGCCGTGAGCCCGAGGCCGGGGGGCAGGGTCGACCGGGCGGCGTTGTCCATCAACATGCGGCTGCAGAACTCGGGCCCGTCGCCCTCCTCCGGGAACCGCTCCAGGTAGCACGCCCCCAGCAGCCGATAGCGGGGATTGCCCTCGTGCAGCTGCCGGTGCTGTTCCGCCTCCGAGTCCAGCACGCCGCAGCCGACGACGAGGCTCTCGGCCAGCAGGAAGTCCACGAAGGGCTCCGCGTGCGCGGCCAGCTCGTGCACCAGGATCTCCACGAGACAGCCGGGCCACTTCATGTCCCGGCCGGCCGTGACCCGCACCGTCACGGCGAACCGGCAGCCGGGGTTGGCGGCGCGCCAGGCCCGTATCCCATCGGCCGAGTCGTGGGTCAGGTCCTTCTCGGCGCCGCCCGCGGTCACCCCCAGGAGACCCGTGGCCCCGCTCGCCCTCCCGTAGGTGCCGAGCACCGCCACCTGGATGTCGAGCACATCCCCCAGCTTCTCCAGCAGGGGCCTGTCCAGGCTGTCCTGGACGCTCAGGATCGAGTCCTCGCCCGGCTCCTCCCAGAGACCCCACCGGGCGTCCTCCGGGCATGCCGCCCGGTCCACCGCGGCAAGCTGTGCGCGCGCGTCCGACCAGGTCCGGTCGGAGAGGAAGTTTCCCCCGAAGATGATGGTCATGCGACTGCCCCCTGAGCGTTCGTTCGCGACGGCCGCCGCAACGAGACCGCTCTTCGGGCCCGTTGCGGCAGATGTGCCGGAACGATAACGGCTAAGGGCCGTAAAGCCCTTGCCGTACACGCCAGTTGACCGCACCGCATCACGACGGCCGTCGACGGGAAGCGGCCCAGGGCAATTCCCAGGACGGCATGACCGGGGTCTGGTTCAGGAACGCCTCTCGGCGTCGTTCGCCCTCCGACCGGCCGGAAGGCCGCGGAAACGGACACGCGCCTCCCCCGTCGACGGTGCGATGATCCTGAACATCGCCAACGGGCGCCGGGACGTGCCGGGTGTCGCCGGTATGCCCTCCTCGTCCTTCCGCGACGCCACGCCCCTCGGTCCCCGTCGACACCGGCGTGTCGGGCCGCGAGAACCGCTGAAGAAATGACACACGTAGGGCATTCCATGGACAGTGAACTCACGCAAACCTGCTTGGACTTGCTGCACCAGGCACGACAGCTGCCGCTCGATGACGCCCAGCGCCACCTGCTCGAACGGGCCGCCCGCGACCTCGTCCGCGACGGACGCCACCGACGCCGCGCCCAGGCCCGCGCGGAACGCGCCGGAGCCGATGCGAAACTGCTGGCCGCCACCGCGACCGGCGCCCCCGACCGCATCATGGACGCCGCACTGGCCACCGACACCACGCCCGGACGCAGTCTCACCCCGCGCGACGGGAGCGCACCGTCGAGCGACTCCCGTACGGGAGACACACAGCCGCAGGGGTCGCCGGACGGCGGCGAGTCCCCCGGGCTGCTGCATCGCCCTCGACGCTGCTACGTCTGCAAGAACCACTACCGCCAAGTGCATCACTTCTACCACCAGCTGTGCCCCGCGTGCGCCGACGAGAACCTCGCCCACCGCTCGGCCGGCACCGACCTGACCGGCCGGCGCGCGCTGCTCACCGGCGGACGTGTCAAGATCGGCTACCAGACGGCTCTGATGCTTCTGCGGGACGGTGCCCAGCTCACCGTGACGACCCGATTCCCCCACGACGCGGTGCGCCGCTTCGCGGCCGCGCCCGGAGCAGCCGACTGGTGGCACCGGCTGCACATCGCCGCCCTGGACCTGCGCGACCCCCGGCAAGTCCTCGCCTTCACCGATCACCTCCTCTCCCAGGGCCTGCCCCTGGACATCCTCATCAACAACGCGGCCCAGACCCTGCGCCGCTCCCCGCGGGCCTACACCGCGCTCGCCGCCGCGGAGACGGCTCACGCCTCGCTCCCCGCCGCTCGGATATGGACCGCACCGAGCTTCGCCTCACCCGGCCCCCGCACCGCACCCCTGCCGTGGACGGCGGAACTCACCCCACGGCCCGCCACACCCCGCACCCTCGCCGGCGCCACGCACACCGCGATCGAACCGGCGGCCGCCCCTGAGCCACCGGCCGCGGTCGACGAGGCGGGCCTGCTCACCGAGACGGCCTCCGGGAACTCCTGGACGCTCCGGCTGGGCCAGGTCGACCCCGTGGAACTGATGGAGGTCCAGCTGGTCAACGCGGTGGCGCCCTTCCTGCTCGCCGACCGCCTGCTCCCCCTGCTCGATGCCTCTCCCCGCTCCCACCGCTACCTGATCAACGTCTCCGCCGTGGAAGGCCATTTCGACGTCCGCAACAAGACGGGGAATCACCCCCACACCAACATGGCCAAAGCGGCCTTGAACATGCTCACCCGCACCAGCGCCGCCGATCTGGCGGCCCGCGGCATCCACACCTGCAGTGTCGACACCGGCTGGGTCACCGACGAGAAGCCCCTCCCTGCCCGGGAACGGCACGCCGCCACCGGATGGCGCACGCCCCTGGACGTCGTCGACGGCGCGGCTCGCATCTACCACCCCATCGTCCGGGGGCAGGCCGGAGCGCCTCTCCACGGCACCCTCCTGAAGGACTACCGGTGCGTCCCGTGGTGACCCTCCCCGGCCGGCGTCGCAGCGCACCCGGCTCATGCCGCGCCCTCGGGCGGCGTGAGCCGGGCGGCTTCGCTGCCCTCGTCAGACGGCCGTGGTCAGCAGGTCGCTCAACGGCTGGGCGGAGTCCGTTCCGGAGTGGCCGAGGGGCGCGTCGAAGCTCCAGACGAGGAAGAGCAGGAAGACCACCAGGGCGCTGAAGGTGGTGGCCAGCAGCAGTTCGCGGGCGGAGCGGCGGATCTGCAGGGTGTACAGCAGTCCGAGGGTGACCAGGGCGCCGGCCACGAGGCCGAACCAGAGGGCGGGAGGCAGAGTGGTGCCGGAGGTGTCCAGGCGCTGGTGACGGGCGTCGTCCGCGGCGGCGACCTGGTCGAGGAGCGGCTGATAGGCCTGCGCCTGGAGCTCGTCGGCCGGGGTGCGGTGAGCGATGTCGCTCCGGATGCGGCCGAGCAGTTCGGCACCGGTGCCGTCGACGGGCAGGTCGTCCTTCAGAGCCGGCCATTCGGCGGTGACCGCGTGCCGGGCGTAGGCGTCGATGTGCTCCTTGATCCGCGTCCGGAAGGCGTCGGGGTAGACGTCCAGGCGCTGATCGATCTCGTACAGGGCCTGGGCCTCGCGCTGGACGGTGTCCTCGGCCGCGGTACGGGCCTCCCACACGCCGGCGATCGCCAGTCCGAGCACGATGGCATAGACGACGCCGACCATCATGACCATGTACTCCAGCACGTCCGGTGTCTCGGAGGTGTCTTCGTCGACGGCGACGCGGCGGTGCCGCAGGACGGTCGCCGTGACGACGAGAACGCAGACCAGGACCGAGGCCAGGGTGTAGACGAGCCATTCCGGCATGACGCAACTCCAGGACGAACGAGGTGATGTGCAGCGGTACGGGGGTCGGACGCGGTCGGCCGGTCGAAGGGCGCCGCGGCCGGGTGGGACAGAGGGTCAGCCGCGGCCGCGTCGGCGGGCCCCGGGACGCAGGGCGGCCGCCGCCAGAACGGCCGGCAGGGTGATCACGACCGTGGACATGGTCATCGAGAGCGTGGCCGGAGCGGGACGGGACGGGCCGCCCGTGTAGTGCACGCGCGGCTCCCACCGGAACCCCTTGGGCGCTTGCGCCCGGGCGGGGATCGTGAGACCCGGCGTCGACGCATCCGGCGGGAGCTCTTCGGGGACGGCTGCCGGCGGCGACGCGGGGGACGGAGGTGTCGGAGCAGCATGCCTGGGAGTGGCACGCGGTGCCGAGGGGACGGGCGACCCCGGCGGCGCGGACTGCGGGACCGCGAGGGGCGGGGGCGCCGGCGACGGCTGCGACGAGGGAGGCGGCGACGGGGGCGGCGGAGCCGCGGGCGGGCACACGGCGCCGGTGGGCGGCGTCATACCGCTGCCGTAGCCCATGTCGACCCACACGTCCGGGGCACACACCACCAGGTGATCGTGGGCAGGAGAGTGGTCCATGCCGACGGCCACCTCCCCGTGATGCGGCAGCGGGCACAGCACCGCCGCGGCCCCCAGACCGACACTGATCCAGCCACCCACTCCGCGTTCCTCCCTGCGACGATCTGACTCGGACTCACAGTCAGGGCGCGAGAGGACGGCTGTAGCAGTGTCCTCGAAGCTGCCACAGCGGGTAACGATCATGAGTCCGCCCGGTCACGGACACCGGGCCTACCGGGCGAGCAGGAGCAGGGGGCGGCGTCTGCGGCTGCCGTCGGCCATCGCGTCCGCCACGCGTCCGGCCGGCGCGGCAAGGAGCCGCCCGCCCGTGTACGGGGCGCGCACGGTCGGCCCGCCGGAGTGCGCGACCCGCTCCCGCGGGCGCCCGGAGGCGGGCCGATGTGCCTTCAGGCAGGAGCGTGACGGGCTGCCTTGCGCCGGGCGGCGTGATGCGCGGGCCGGCCGCTGGTGGGAGCGGGGAGGTGCCGCAGGGAGAAGCCGGCGGTGGCGAGGAGAGCGGCGAAGACGGCCAGGAGGAGGACGGACACCCACATCTGCCGGCTCCCGGGCGCCTGCCACGTGGTCCAGGCGGTGGACCCTGCCCACAGCAGGACACCCGCAGCGTAGAAGGAACGGACACGGTGCAGTTGGCGCACCGCCCGCAGGAACTGGATACGTTCGGTCTTCGGTGCCATACGCCGCCGCCTACCCCGATACCCGAGGACTATCAGGGCTTGGGACGCCGTACTTCTGGCCGGCTTCGGATCGGCGTTGCTGGACTGCACGTACTGCATGGCCGTCGGGCGGCGTTCGGGAGGCATCGCCCACCTGCTGCTCGATCACACGGCCGACCCCGGCCGGTGCGGTGACCAACCGCGGCGATCAGGAGACGTGGACGGCGGCACCGCGGGCGTCCAGGGCCCCCGGTGCCGCCGTCCGTGCGGACGGGTGGGCGAGTGGGCGGGTGGGCGGGTGGGCGGGTAGGTGGGGTCAGCAGGTCGGGACGCCTGGGAGCCAGCCCTCGGGGACGTCGATGTAGATGTTGGAGATGTAGCCGCCGTAGTCCGGCAGGTAGGACCAGGCGTCGTTGCTGTAGCCGTCGACCTGGACGAGTTGGCCGTGCACCTGGCACTGGACGCGGACGGTGGTGGGGCCGGAGAGCTGGGCGACCTGCGCGGATGTCGAGGTGGCCTGCTTGCGGATATTCACGCCGGTTCCCCAGGTCGGGAAGGAGCGGGTGGTGACGTCGCCGGTCCAGAGGTAGGTAACGGTGACCCAGCCGTTGTCGCCGAGGCCGACGTTGTAGAAGGTGCCGTCGGCCAGGTCGATGCCCGCCGGGTTGAGCACGCGGCGGCCGAATTCGTCGAGGCCGCCGCGGTAGCCGTTCTCGTACGCCGCCTGTGCTTCCGGCTTGCCCTGGGGGAGGTCCTTGAAGGTCTCGCGGACGGAGGAGGGGTTCCAGTGGTCGTCGTGGGTGTTCCAGGGGCCGACGTCCCAGACGGGGGCGGTCTCGCACCGGGCCGGGCCGCAGACGCGGACGGAGTACTGGGCGCTGCCCTTGGGGGACAGTCCGCGCCGGGACGGCAGGGCGACGAAGTGGTCGTTGGGGACGATCACGTGGCCGTTGGCGGTGGTCCCGCCGACCAGGCCCTCGCGCGTGGCGTACACCCGGGCGGCGAACGGTGCGGCGGCGGCCGAGGCGGCGGCACCGCTCACCCCTGCGTCGGCGTCGGGCGCGCCGAGTTCCGCGGTCAGTCCGAGACCGCGGACCTCCGGCGTGGCGCCTGCCGGGGCGCCGACGAGGGTGAGGCGGACCTGGACGTCGGTGACGGCCCGGGGCAGCACGGCGGGTGCGCCGGTGCGCGCCTCGCGCCACTCGGTCCAGCGTCCGAGACCGTCGCGTCCGCGGACGTCGACGGCCGCCCTGGTGCCCGCGGGCGCAGTGGCGTCGAGGTCGACCGCGATGCGGTTGACGGCCCGGTCGAGCACGCGGGTGGGCAGCACGGTGGTGCCCTGGGCCTGGCCGGCACGGACCGAGGCGGGCCGCAGACGTCCGTCACGCAGGCGCAGGGAGCCGCCGGTGCGGACGAGGTTGACCTCGTCACCGGAGGCGGCCGTGAGGTCGGCCCGCCAGGTCACCGGCCCGGCGGCGCGCTGCGCTGCCGGCTCCTGCGTGCCGGCCGGGCCGAAGCCGAGGGCGAAGGCGGACAGGGCGGTCAGGGAGACGGCGAGCACGGGGAGGCGGCGTCCGGGGTGGTGTCTGTCGGTTCGGCGCATGCTGCGCCTCCTTCGGGTCGTGGGGGGGACGAGGGCGGTGCGCGGGAGAACGGTCAGGGGCAGTCGGGGACGCCGGGCAAGGTGTCGGCGGGGGAGCTGATGTAGATCTGGCTGACCCAGCCGCCGTACTGCGGCAGGTACGCCCACCAGTCGTTGGTGTACTGGGGGACGGTGACGCGCTCGCCCTGGGCCTGGCAGCCCACCAGGACCTCGACCCCGGCCGGGAGGGTGGCCAGATGGGCGGATCCGGTGTGCGCCGCTGCCCGGACGCGTACGCCGCTCCCCCAGGTGCCGAAGCGGGTGCCCGTCGGGCGGACGGCGCCCGGCACGTCGAGGGAGTCGGTGAGCCGGGTGACCTTGCCGTACGCGGTGCCGTACGGCGTGCCGTCGGGGTGGAGGGTGAGGACGGCGACCACGGTGCGGTCGTCGGGGCCGACGGTGCCGGTGGTGTGGAGCGCCTCGGACACCAGGTCCAGGGAGGCGGCGCGCGGTTCGGGGTCCGCTGCCGCGGCGGACCGCGGGACGGCGCGGGACGCGGGGGCCGCGATGCAGCCGCCGGAGGTGAAGCCGGACCAGCCCTGCTTGATCGCCCGAGGGCCGTCGAAGGCGGAGGCGAGGCCGAAGTACTGGTCGAAGCCGTCGTTGCCGCAGCGGGTGGCCGCGTGCAGCGCGTCCATGACGAAGGCGCGCACGGGGGCCGGTGCGGCGTCGAGGATGTGGCGGTAGACGCGGACGGTGTCGGCCGCCGTGGTCGCGGTGTAGCCCCAGTAGCCGGGGTGGGACGCGGGTGGGGGGACCGTGCCGGTGAGACCGAGGCGGGAGGCGGTGCGGGTCACGATGGCGCTCCCCCCTCGGGCGGTCCAGTAGTGGCCGGCCGCCGCGTCGTCGCTGCTGCGCAGCATGGCGGTGAGACGCACCCGGTCGGCCTCGGGCAGGGCGGCGGGGCCGGCGTCGCCGAGGACGTCGAGGGCGAGCAGCAGCTTCACCAGTGAGGCGGACCGGAACTGCCGGTCGGCGTCGTGGAGTTCGGTGAACCGGCCGGTCTGCCGGTCGTAGACGGCGATGCCCGCGGTCGTTCCGGCGGGGATGTCGGGCGTGGTACGGGTGTCCGCCCCCTCGGCGGCCGTCGCTTCCGAGGGGCCGGGAGTCCGGTGGGACACGGGGAAGGCGGTGGCCGTTCCGGCGAGCAGGACGCCGAGCAGGACGGAGAGGGCGGCGGCGGCCGGGAGGGCGCCGCGCCGTCGTGGTGCGCGGGGCCGTTGATGCCAGGGCATGGGTCGAGGGCTCCTCGGTGGCGTGGTGACGGCTGGCGGGGCGTCGGACATCCGGTGCGCGGACGTCAGCGTGAGGAGAAACGCCGCCGCGGCGCAAGGGTTTCGTTCCTGGTCGAACGAGCGCGGCCCACGCTTGTCAGGGGCACGTCGCCCCGCTACGTTCCCGACGTCTCACAGCGCACCCGTCCGGAGCGTCGCCGCCCGGTCCCCTCCCCCCACCTAGGAGCAATCGTGAGGTTCCTCAAACGCCTTCCGGCCCTGGCCGCCGCCGCGCTGCTAGCACTCGCCGGCCTTTCCGCCTCCCCCGCGCACGCGGGCGGGACCGGGGCGACGGCGGCGCCCGCCTTCAAGGCGCCGTATCCCTGCGGGCAGCGGTGGACCTACAGCCACCACTCGGCCGAGGTCCGGCGCGCCCTCGACTTCGTCCGCGCCGACGGCGGCGCGACGGCGGGCACCCCCGTGCTCGCCTCGGCGGCGGGCACGGCCACCCGGCACTCCCAGCCCAGCGGCGCCGGCAACTACATCGTGATCGACCACGGCGGCGGCTGGCAGACGTACTACTTCCACCTGTCCGCGTACTCGGTGGCCGGCGGCGCCTGGGTGAGCCAGGGTCAGCAGGTCGGCGTCACCGGCAGCACCGGCAACTCCTCCGGCGCGCACATCCACTACGAGCAGCTCTACAACGGCGTGGGCCAGAACATCGTGATCAACGGTGCCGGGCTGTCCTACCCGGGCAGCTACAACCAGGCGTACCTGACGAGCGACAACGCCTGCGGCGGCAGCGGCACGCCGTTCATGACCTGGGGCAGCGGCATCAACGTCCGCGCCGACGCACGGCTGTCCGCCGCGGTCGTGACGACGCTCGGCGGCCCGACGGCCGTGCGGGTCCTGTGCCAGAAGCAGGGCGACACCGTCAACGCCGAGGGCTACAGCAACAACTGGTGGAGCAAGCTCCGCGACCAGAACGGTTTCATCAGCAACATCTACATCGATCACCCCAGCGCCCAGCTTCCCGGCGTGCCGATCTGCTGACAGGGCGACGGGCCGCACCACCGCGGCGGTGCACACCGGCGGGACCGTCCGGGCTTCCCCGCCCGGACGGTCCCGCCGGCGCGCGTACCCCGCGACGGCGAGGCGCGATGAATGTCTTATGACATGCCTGCGCCAAGGGCTCAACGCGCATAGACTGCCGGACCGGCGCCATCAGGCGCCCCTGACGTCCTGGGGGTGCACAGTGCTTCGGGTGGATTTCACCAGCCAGGAGCTGGTCCGGCTGCGCGTGGCCGCCGGCGTGGACCCGCTCTGGGAGACCGCGCTCAGCCTCCATCTCCTCCAGAACCGGACCGCCCCGCTCACCTTCGATCCCTGGCGCCGCGAGGTGGGTGCGGCGCTGCGCCGCACCGGACTGCTGCCGGCCACGTACGACCTCATGCGGCTGTGTCCCGACGGCGCCTATTTCCCCGACTTCCTGACCCCCGGGCGTGGGGACCCCGACATCGAGGCCGGTCTGCACCGGCTGCTCGCGACCCCCCGCCGACGGCTCCTCGCCGAACTGTCCCGGCTCCACACCCACACCCCAGGCCCGGTGCCGCCCGGCGTGCGGCTGCTGGCCGAGGGCTGCCCCCGGACACTGGGCCGACTCGTCGACTCACTGCGCGCCTACTACCGCGTCGCCGTGGAGCCGTACCTCCCCGTGATGCGGGCGCACGCGGCCTCCGACCGGGCGCAGCGCGCCGAGGCGGCCCTCACCCACGGGGCGGAGGGCATGCTGACCGGCTACGACGACCTGCCCGGATGGGAGTACCGGCACGGGCGGCTGCGCACCCCGTACCCCGTGGACCGTGCGCTGCTGCTGCGCGGCAGGGCCCTGACGCTGGTGCCGGCGTTCTTCTGTGTCCGCGCTCCGCTGGCCCTGGTGAACGACGCGCTGCCGCCCGTCCTCGTCCATCCGCTCGCGCCCGCACCGGGCTGGCTCGAACGCCGGCACGGCACCCGGACAGATCCGGCGGCGCAGCTCATCGGCACCTCGCGCGCCGAGCTGCTGCGGATGCTCAACCGCCCCATGACCACCACCGACCTGGCCGCCGCACTGCGGCTCGCCCCCTCCACGGCGAGCCGGCACGCCTCGGTGCTCCGGGACGCCGGGCTGCTGCTGTCCCACCGCGACGGCTTACGGGTGCTCCACCACCGGACACGGCTGGGCGAAGCGCTCCTCAACGGAGCCCTCGGCTGAGACGGCGCGGGCGCCCGGGGGCGCCCCGCGTCAACGACCGAGTGCTCCGGCGGGGACGTCGGCTGCGGTCGCACGCTGCTCGCGCACCGCGATCCGGGCGAGCTTCGTCAGCATCATGCCGTTGCGGACGGAGACGATGTAGTCGACGGGGAGCCCGTGCATGCGGGTGCCTGGCCCTCGTAGGGGGTGCCATTCGAGCAGGAAGAGCGTGTGCTCGCCCCAGGGAACCAGGTTCATGGCGATGCGAGCAGCGCCGAAGGGCCCGGCCTTCGCCTCCAGTTCGAGGCGCCGCCCGGGCTCGCAGATGCGGACGACACAGGTGTCGTCGAGGGCGAGGGGGCCCGCCCCCACCCGGACCCGGAGCCGGGCGCCCACCTGAGGCCAGTGCGGGTCGACGGTGATGACCTGCTGCGTTCCCGAGACCCACTCCCCGTAGCGGTGCCCGTCGGACAACAGGCTCCACACGCGGGACGGCGGGCTCAGGATCAAGCGGCGATTGCGCGACACGGCGACCCCGTCCTCCTTCTGTGCCTGGCCAAGGGCTCCCGTGGCCCAGGCCGACGCTATCCGCACCGTGCTCCCCCGGCGCTCACAGCCGCCGCGTGTCGCCCTCCCGTCCACCGGTAGGGCTCCTCCACGGGGTTCGTGGCACGACCTCCGGTGCGGTGAGGCCCACACGCCTTCACCGCACCGGAGGTCCGCGCCGAGCCCGGTCGAGCCGGCGTCGAGCGTGCTCACGGTCGGAACGCTCAGGTGATCGGACCGACCAACTGGATGCGCCTAGTCCTCGCAGGTTGCGGCGAACGTCGCGCGGGTCACCACGTCCGACGCGGCGGCCGTGGTGTCCACCCAGACGGCGCGCTGACCGTCGCCGAGGGAGGGGGCCATCTGCGTGCCGGAGGAGCAGGAGACGCGCTGGTAGACGGCGGTGCCGCCGACGACGTCGGCGGTCGGTGCGACCTTGACCTTCCAGGGGCCCGACCAGCTGCCGAACCCGCCCCAGAAGTCGGTCGTCGAGTAGGCGAAGTAGTCGTCGGTGACCGAGAACTGGCCGATGTACATCGAGGTCGGCGCCTTCAGCTTCCTGGTCTGCGTCAGGTCGGCGACCGGCGCCGTCTCGACCGAGTCGCTGCGGAAGAGAAACGCCTGGGTGTTGCGCCAGAAGATCCGGTCCGAGGTGAGCTGGACGTCGGTGATCTGACCGAACAGGAAGCCCGCCATGCGCTTGGTCTGGGTCTTGCCGGTGGCGATGTCGTAGACGGTCCCGTAGGTGCCGTCGGCGCCGCCGGCCCAGGCGATCGTGCCGTTCCTCATGGCGAGGCGGGCGGCCCGGGTGCCGGGCTCGGGCGTCACGTTCAGGGTGGTTCCGTCGGGCTTGCGGAGCATGACGTCCTGCTCGCCGTCGGCGGTGGTGGAGAGGTAGGCGAGGGCGCCGTCCTCGGTGACCGGCTCGGTCTCGTCGGCGTCGGGTGTGTCGACGATCTCCTTGATCCTGCCCTGGCCCTTGTCACCGGCGCCGTAGACGCCGACGCCGTCGGCGGCGACCCGGGTGAAGACGATCCGGTCCTGGTCGACCGAGGGGTCGAGCAGGTAGGCGTCGTCCTGGGCGAGTTCGTGGTCCGACGAGCCGTTCTGCTTGTCGAACCGGCCGACGGTGATGCCGAACGCGGCCGAGCCCCGGTCCCAGGCGACGGCGTCGCCGTGGGGGATGGCGTACACGTCGCCGCTGATCTGCGCGGCCTGCTCGTCCACGCCGCCGTAGACCTCGTAGGCGGGCAGGACGTCGGCACCGAGGGTGGTGCCGTCGTGCGTGCCGCTCCTGCGCTCCCAGCCGTCCTCGATGCCGTGGGCGTCGAAGGCGGCGGCGATCTTCGCCCGAACGTCGTCGGAGACCTTCAGGGACGTGGCGGCCAGCGTGACCGCGGTGCGCATCTCGGTGAAGCCGGACAGCGGGGTGAGGTAGTTCTGCGCCGCGCGGTAGACGATGCGGTCGGCGAGCCCGGTGTCGATCGACTTGCGCATGTCCCACAGGGCGCCGCCGACGATGGTGGAGTTGTAGTGGACCCCGCCGTTGTCGATGTCGAGCGGGATCGGTTCGTAGTCCTCGCGGGCGTCCCGGCCGTCGTTCAGGTCACGCAGCGCGCACTCGTCGAGGGGCTTGGTGCCGTTGCACAGGTACTCGCCGACGAGCCCGGAGGTGGGGTCGTCCATGGCCACGCCCTTGTCGGCGGTCTCCATGGCGTTGCCGAAGTAGTCGGAGATCGCCTCGTTGAGGGCGCCCGACTGGTTGAGGTAGACGAGGCCCGCGCTGTGTTCGGTGACGCCGTGCGTCATCTCGTGGCCGACGACGTCCAGGCCCACGGACAGCGGTATGCCGTTCATGTGGCCGTAGACCATCTTGGATCCGTCCCAGAAGGCGTTGGCGTAGTCCTTGCCGTTGGCGGCGACGTTGACGACGGAGTGGATCGTGCCGCCCTTGCCGTCGACGCCGTCGCGGCCGATCTCGTTCTTGTAGAACGCGTAGACCTTGGCGGCGTTGAGGTGGGCGTCGACCGCGCCGGAGGTGGTGTGCGCGCCGTCGAAGCGGTCGGTGGCGGACTTCACCAGCGGCACGTCGTCGGTGACCGGGCCGCCCGCGACGTCGAGGTAGCTCTTGCGCTGGGCGTCGTAGGTACGGATCTGGCCGCCGGTGACGGGGAACATGGCACGGCTGGAGTCGACGAGCGTGTAGGACCCGTCCGCCGCCTTGTCGGCCTCCAGCTTCACCTCGCCGCCGTCGACGCGGACGCCGGTGGCCGGGGCGGGCGCGGCGTCGGCGGCGTCGATGTTGTCGTAGGAGAGGGCGAGGCCGCCGACGCGGGCGTCGACGTACGCCTCCTGGCGCACGGGACTGCCGTCCTTCCTGGCGCCGGTGACGGTGAAGTGCCAGGCCAGCCGGCCGCCCTGGGCGTCGGGCAGCACGGTCAGGCCGTGTGCGGCGGTCCGGGCGCCCTCGACACCGCGCAGGTGCGCGTCGAGCAGGAACAGGCGCCGCCGGGCGGTGTTCTCGTCGACCTCGGGGGTCGTGGAGACCGTGAGGTCCGTGTAGAGGGTGCCGGTGGCGGAGGTGACCCGTCGGCCGTCCCCGTCCGGCTGCGTCTGCACCGCGTACTCGGCGCCGAACACCGGTACACCGTTGTGCTCCTGGCGGAAACGGACGGTGGACTGGTCGCCGTCCACGGTGGTGCGGACCGCCTTCAGGTCGGACGCGGGCACCCGGTAGGTGTCCTGGTGGTCCGCCAGGTGGGCGCGGGCTGCCTGGGCGGGGGTGCCGCTCCTGACCTTCGTGTCCAGGCCCTGGGTCACGGCGGGCGCCACCGGGACCGGCGGGCGGGTGACCGCTGCGGTTCCGGGTGTCTCCTCGGCGGACCAGGCGGGCCCGGTCAGCAGCGCGGAACCGGTGGCGGCGGCCACCACCGACGCGGCGACTGCCCGGCGTATCGATCTCTTCGGCACAACGTCCTCCCCATCACACACGGAAACGTGGAGCCGAGGAGCTCCACGTGATCGGTGGGTCGATGCTTGGCCACGCCGGGTGCCCCCTACAAGAGATCGCCGGTGGCGCAAAGTGGCTGAGGCGTAAATGCGCCTCAGCCGGAGTCCTCCTCCAGCCAGCCGGCCCGTACCGCGTGACAGCCGAGCTGGAAGCGGGTCGCCGCGTTCGCGCGGGCCATCAGGGTCCGGAGCCGGCGCTGCACGGTGCGGTGCCCGACGCCCAGTTGGCGGGCGATGGTGGCGTCCGTGAGCCCCACGTGCAGGAGGGCGAGGACGTCGCGGTCGAGGCCGTCGAGGACGTCGTCGGCGGGGGGCGCCCCCTCCCCCCTGCCAACCCGCAGCGGAGTGGCCTGCGCGTAGCACTGGTCGAAGAGGGACTGGAGCGCGGTGAGCAGGCCGCTGCGGTGCACGACGAGCGCGATCGGCTCGGTCTCCTCACGTTCGGGGTCGAGCGGCAGCAGCGCCGTACGGCGGTCCGCGATGATCATCTTGATCGGCACCCGGTCGGCGACGGTGACGCTCTGCCCCTGTTCCGCGAGCAGGGTGGCGCAGGCGGCGGTGTCCGGCCGGTCGAACCAGCCCCGCTCCAGGACCGAGCGCAGCAGCACCCCGCGGGCCATGGACTCGCGCTCGACCTCTTCGAGACCCTCCTCGGCGGTGAGGGCCACGGGTGCCCTGCGGGTGGGGATCAGCGAGCAGACCTCGTGCTGCGCCTCCCGGCCCATCGCGAGCAGCCGGCGCCGGATCGCGGCGGCCCCCGACAGCACCTCGACGGGGGCGCCGGAGGCGCGTGCCTGGGCCGTTCGGTGCCGTTCGGACAACTCGCCGATCAGATCCTCGACCTGATGGAGGGCGCCACGGCGCGCCTCGACGAGCGGGCCCAGGGCGAGGAGCGGGGAGGCGGCCCGATACCGCGGTGCGGTGCCCTCCGGGCCGCGCCGCGCGCTGGCCAGGCCCCGCTCGACGAGCACGTCGAGCGCGCGGGCGACCTCCCGCGGAGTCAACGGCCCGGTGAGGCAGTCCGGTGCACTGTCCGGCCGGTCGACGAGGAGGCGGTAGACGGCGTCCTCCTCGGGCCCGAGGCCGAGCAGGGCGAGCAGGGAGGCGTCCGCCGGGGAGCCGGCCGTACGGCCCTGTCCGGAGGGGCGCGGTTCGTCGTTCAGCTCTGCGGCCTTGTCCGGTCGGCCGGGAACTCTCCGGCGGACGGTGCCTTGTTCCCGGTGGCGTCCTGTGCCGTCGCCGCGTACGGGGGAGTCAGGAGTCCGCCGTCGACGGCGAGGGTGGTCGCGGCCGGTGCAGAGCGGCGTCCGGGTGTCGGTCTCATGTGGATGATCCAAACGGGAACCACTCCCCCGGGTAAGTGCCCCGGAGGGCGGCAAGCCGCCATGGCGTCTAACCGCCAGGCGAGGGACGGCATGGCGACGGTACGCCGCAGTCCTGCTCCGGCCCGCGCGGCGGCTCTCCGGGCCGGACCCTGGACGGGTCACGAACGCCCGGTACGGAGAGCCGGTTCACCGGCGCCCCTCGTCCTACCGTCCCGCGAGGGCCCGAGGGAGGGCGCTGCGGATGGCGGTGATCAGGGTGCGGCTGGCGTCGAAGGCGGCGGCCATGCCCTGGGTGGGGCTGGTACCGGCCTGCTGGTGGAGGACGACCCCGAGGATGAGGTGCGAGGTGCCTTCGATCTCCTGGGTGGCGGCCCACATGAGGTTGCCGCCGGCCGGGGTGGAGGAGCCGGTCTTCAGGCCGATCACCCCTTCCTGGCCGAGGAGTCGGTTGCTGTTGCGTATCTGCCCGCCGACGCCGGGGGCCGTGGTGGCGGGGGTGGCGACGATCTGGCGGAAGGACTCGTTCTGCATGACGGCGCGGGCCAGCTTCAGCTGGTCGGTGGCGGTGCTCTTCGTACTCGCTTCGATGCCCGAGGCTCCGGTGTAGATCGTGCGGTCCATCCCGAGCTTCGCAGCGGCCTTGTTCATCTTCTCGGCGAACGCTTCCTGGCCGCCCGCGTCCCAACGGGCCAGGAGGCGGGCGACGTTGTTGCCCGAGGGCAGCATCAGGAGCTCGAGGAGCTGGCGCTGCGTGTACGCACGGCCGGCTTCGAGGGGTGCGGTCGACTCGCTCGACGAGTACGACTCGTCGGCGGCCTGCTGGTCGGCGGTCACCGTGGCGCCCTGCTCGCCCGCGGACATCGGGTGGCCGGCGAGGATCACGTAGGCGGTCATGACCTTGGTGATGCTGGCGATCGGCACCGGAGTCTGCGCGCCCCTGGTCCCGAGGCTTCCGATGCCTTCGACCTCCGCGCTCGACTGCCCTTCCGCCGGCCACGGAAGGTCCATCGCCCGGCCCAGGGCCTCGGCCGACTCGGTCCCCGCGGCAGCGTGGTGGCCTGAGGGCTCCGTGCCGACGAGGCCGGCGAGTCCTTCGCCGGCGAAGGCGTACCAGCCGGCCGTGCCGCTCACGAGGAGGGCGGCCGACATGTACAGGACGGCGGGCCGGAGGAGACCGGCGCGGAAACGGCGGAGACTGTCGGACATCGAGGGACCTCCAAGGCGGGACGGGTGCGGATCCCGCACCTGAACCCACCTTCGAGGGGTCGTACTTCCGGGCTCCCGCGCCCTCGTTTCCGCCGCCGCGGGGTCTTGTTGCGGTTACGTATCAGGCTCGATCGACGCCAGGTCGAGGGTGACGGTCGCGCCTCCGTCGGGGCCGTTGGCGAAGGTCAGCCGGGCTCCGAGCACGTCGGCCTGCCCCTGGGCGATGGTGAGTCCGAGGCCGTGTCCGCGGCCCCGCTCGGAGGCTCCCGTACGGAAGCGCTGTGGTCCGTCGGCCAGGAGCGGGGCGGGCAGGCCGGGCCCGTGGTCCCGGACGACGATCCGCGTGCCCGTGACGGTGACCTCGACCGGGGCCGCTCCGTGCCGGTGCGCGTTGGTCACGAGGTTGACCACGATCCGTTCCACCCTGCGCGGGTCGGTCTCCACCACCTGGGCGTCCCCGGTCGTGACGGTGGTCTGCGTCCCCGTCCGGCGCACGACGTCGTCGACCAGTTCCCCGAGGGGTACGACGTCGGTCCGGGCCCGTTCGGCGCCGGCGTCGAGCCGGGAGATCTCCAGCAGGTCCTCGACCAGGCCGTTCAGCGCCAGGGCCCGGTCCCGTACGAGGTCCGCCGCCTCGTCGCCGTCCGGGAGCAGTCCTGCGGCCGTGGTGAGGCCCATCAACGGGGTGCGCAGTTCATGGGCGACGTCCGCGGTGAAGCGCCGCTCGTCCTCCAGTTTCCGCTGCAGCGCTCCGGCCATCACGTCCATGGCGGCCGACATCTCGGCGATCTCGTCGCGGGCTCGGCCGCGGGAGCCGATCCGGGCGTCGAGGTCGCCGTCGGCGATGGCGCGGGCGGTGCGGGAACCGTGGCGCAGTCGGCGGTTCATCGGTTCGGTGGCCAGGGCGGCGAGCGGGACGACGACCGCGAGGGCGGCCAGCACGGCCTTGACGATGCTGCGGTCCAGGAGCTGGAGGCCGCGCACCTCGGCGCTCATGTCGGTGCGGGCGACGAGTACGCGGTTGCCGGCGACGGGCTTGGCCGCCCACAGCCAGTACCAGTTGGGGGGCTTCCGGTCGTACCAGGTCGCGTACAGGGCCTGCGGGTTCCTGGCAGCCAGTGCGTGGGCGAGGGGGGCCTCCAGCTCCTGGGGGGAGAGGACCTCGACGTCGAGCGGCGTGGTGCCCGTACGGGTGTACTCGCGCTCCGCGGCGGTCAGGCGGGCGCCGACGCGCTCCTCGCCGGTGCGGTCGCCGCGGTCGGCCATGGCCTGGTGGACGAGGACGCCGATCACCGCGGCCACCGCGCAGCAGGCGGCCGCGGTCAGGGCGGCGATCTTCCAGCGCAGGGCGCGGGGGTTGAGGAGTGCCATGGGCCTGGTCGGTCTCTCAGTCGCGGACGAGTTTGTATCCGAAGCCGCGGACGGTCTCGATCCGGCCGGTTCCGATCTTCTTGCGCAGGCGCAGGACGCACAGGTCCACGACCCGGGAGTCGCCTTCCCAGCCGTAGTCCCACACGTCACGGAGCAGCCGTCGGCGATCGAGCACGGTGCCGGGTGCAGCGGCGAACTCCAGGAGGAGGCGGAGTTCGGTGGGGGTCAGCGGGACGGGCCGGCCGTCGCGTCGCACTTCCAGACCGACGGTGTCGACGGTCAGGTCGCCGAAGACCAGCGCTCCGGGGGTGACCGCGGCCGCCTGGTCTCCGCGGGCGTGGATGTCCGGGGCGCTGGTCGGCGGCTTCGCCGCCGGGTCGGTGCCCTGGTCGAGTCGCTGGAAGCTCGCTCGGCGCAGCAGCATGCGGATGCGGGCGACCAGGATGGCGGTGTCGACGGGTTTGACGACGTAGTCGTCGGCGCCCGCTTCCAGCCCCGCGACGACGTCGAGGGCGTCGCCGCGCGCGGACATCATCAGGATCGGCACCAGGCTCTCCTCCCGGATCCGCTGGCACAGGCCGATGCCGTCGAGTGCGGGCAGCATGACGTCCAGGATCAGCAGGTCGTGGGCGCCGGCCCGGAATGCCTCCAGGCCGGCGAGACCGTCCGCGGCCACGGTGACCTGATACCCGTACCGCTCCAGGAAGAGCTGGACGGCGCGGCGGATGACGGCGTCGTCCTCGACGACGAGGATGCTGACGGGGCCGGGGCCTGGCACTCGGATGACCGACTTACCACCTGTCTGATCTGGGACGGGCATGTGTGGGGCCATCGTAGTCAGCGGGCCGGGCGGTGCGGTCACAGCCTCAGCGAGGCCGCGACGGGGAGGTGGTCGCTGCCCGTGGCCGGGAGCGACCAGGAGGAGGCGGGGCTCACTCCCCTGACCATGATCTGGTCGATGCGCACCACCGGGAACGACGCGGGCCACGTGAAGCCGAAGCCGGCGCCCGCCTCCCCGTGCACGGTGCGCAGCTGTGAGGTCAGCGGCCTCAGCGCGGTGTCGTCGCTCGTCCCGTTGAAGTCGCCCATCACGACGACGCGCGGCAGCTGCTCGGCCCGCACGGCCTCGGCGAGGTTCCTTCCCGCCTCGTCGCGGCGGGCGGTGGCGAATCCGGCGACCGGCGAGACGCGTACCGAGGCGAGGTGAGCGGCGAAGACGGCGACCGGGCCCTTCGGGGTCTCGACCGTGGCCCGTACCGCACGGGTCCAGGGCATGATCGGCACGGGTTCCACTCGGCGCATCGGGTATTTGCTCCACAGCCCGATGCCGAGGTGGACCGAGTGGTACGGATAGTCCGCGGCCAGCTCGCGCTCGAACGCGGGCGTGGTCCTCGACGACAGCTCCTCCAACGCGAGCACGTGCGCGCCCGACTTGGCGAGGGCGCGCGCCGTGCGCCCGGGATCGGGGTTCGCCTCGTCCACGTTGTGCGAGACCACGACGAGGTCTCCACCGACGGAGCCCTTGTCGATGACCACGCCGCCGAAGAGCGAGACCCAGACCACCGCGGGCACGATGACGGCGACGGCGCCGAGCCGGGAGCGCCGGACCGCCGCCGCCGCGAGCATGACCGGGACGCTCAGCCCTGCCCACGGCAGGAAGGTCTCGAAGAGGCTGCCGAGCCGGCCGACCCCGTTGGGGATCCGGGCGTGCAGCAGCATCAGCAGGGCGGCGCACAGCGCGGAGGCGGCGATCAGCCGGCCGCGACGGTCCGCGAGGACGCCGGCCACACGCCACCGGACCCCGTCCTGGGGCGGGTCGACGGGCTCCTCTTCGGTGGCGGGACAGGGGCGGTGCGGGGTACTCAGCATGACAACGGCCTCCGGCGTCGCGTACACCGGGAATCGGGTACCGGCACAGCGTCGCCTGGGCACGCTTCCATCCGGCCCGGGCACCGCTTCGAGCGCCCCGCGGCCGTGTTTCAACTGCGTATCGGCCCGGCAGGCACCGTTGTACCGCTTCGTCGCCGTACCCCTCCTGAAACTCCGGACCGCCGTCGGCGATCCGGACGACGACCATCCGAACGGCGTCCTGACCAGCGCCGCGAAGTGACCGGGCCGCCCCACGGCCGAAACCTCAGCGGGCCCACGCCGACCCCTCACGGCATGCGCGAAGCCCCCGGGAGGCGGACCTTCCGGGGGCTTCGAGGGGTGGTGCCGGCGTACGTGCCGTCAGACGGCGTACGGCGGGACGGTCTCGCCGAGGGGCGACCGTCAGAACGCGGGAGCCAGCTTCGGGTTCGGGCCGTGCTCGTTCTGCGCCTGCTCACCCTCGGTGCAGTAGAAGACGAGCAGGATGATGCCGCCGACCAGCGGGACGAGGCCGATCAGGAGCCACCAGCCGCTGCGGCCGGTGTCGTGCAGGCGGCGCACGGAGAGCGCGAGGCTCGGGACCAGAATGGCGAGCACGTAGATGATGCTGAGCAGCGAAATGCCCAGAGCACCGTCGATGACCCCCGCGATGATCGACGCGATGATGTTGAAGAGCTGGAACATCCAGAATTCCTTGCGGCGCGCCCGGCCGTTGAACACCGCGTACTTCTTGAAGACGTCGAGGTACCAGTTCATTTTGTCCCCCCAAGGACTGCTGTGCGAGCGGGAGCCTGTCCCTGTGGAGCGAGGCTTACGCAGAACTTATGTGGCCGAAACTGCGTGGGTCAATTCGTTATCTGGAGGCGGCCATTCACAGCCACGGGGCACCGCATGTGAACGGCTTCGCCTCCTGGGATCGAGGAGGTGAGCGGCCGCGGGAAGACCTTCCCTGCGCACCGAGAGTCGACCATGGAAGGTGAGCGCCGCGCGGCCATCGACATGAACGTGCCGAGGCGCTCAGGGGTGCCGTCGACGACGGGGGCACCGAGGACGAGTTCAGGTTCCGGCACCTTGATCCCACATTTCCGGTAAAGCCTCTTTTTCCGATATCGACTGCGAGATGGGAGGCACCCGTCTTGCGGCTCGCCTCACCTCGCGCCCCATCTGGCCTTTATATGCAGATTTGGATCACGATGGATTCACGAAAACCTCCATCCCGATCTGCACAAAATTCAACACCCCATGAGGCACTGAAAACCGGTGGTGGGGACATCTCCGACGGTGGACCCGTACCTGGGTACAGGTTGCAAGCCCGGCTTGGGGCGGCGTCCGGGCTCCGTGTCAGGTGCCGTGCAGGGTGGTGCCCGGGCGAGGTGCGGCAGGCGGCGCGAAGCCCGCGGGCCGACCGGCGCCGGGGCTCGTCGTGGCATCCGGTGGCGGGGCCGCGGACGCAGCATCCGCTCCGGGGGCGGACTCACGGCCCCGACCCGCATGACCTGGGAAGACGCGACCTCATGAGGAGCGACGCAAGCGCAGTCCACTCCGGTCCACGCGATGCGGCGGACTGGCTCGACAGGAAGAACATCAGCTTTTGTCTTAGTTTGTCATCACTGTTGTTCTCTCCCGACGAAGGGCTGGTCATGGCTGACAAGGGCCGCATGGACAAGGTCAAGGGCAAGGCGAAGGAAGCGGTCGGCAAGGCGACGGGCAATGACCGGATGAAGGCCGAGGGCAAGATGGACCAGGCCGAGGGCAAGGCGAAGGAAGCGGTGACCGACGCCAAGGACGCCCTCCGCGGGAAGCGCGACGAACGCTGATCCGTCACGGACGAACACCGGGCCGCTCCCTCAGGAGCGGCCCGGTGTTCGTCCGCCCGGCCGCACGGAGGCGGTCCCCGGCGTCAGCGGCTGGGCTCCCGTGCGTTCACGACGCGGCGTCGCCCTCGACGCTCTCCCACGCCAAGGGGCCGTAGACCACCTCCGGCGCCGCTCCCCCACCCTTGGAGATCCGTAGGGCTCCGCCCTCGACGATGGAGTACACGAACGTCTCGCCCTCACGGTCCTCGTAGGTCACCGTACGGCGCGCCGCGGGAGAGCCTTCCGGGAGCGACGAGGTGTGCATGGTCACCTGAACTGTCATACACAGAAGGTAAGCCGCCGATAGTCACATATCGGCTCATAACACACACCCTTTGCTCCCGGAGCAGCCCGAGGTGAGGGAAACGGCTCTTGGCGCGCGGCCCCCGCCCCCCCCTTCTATGCCCGGTCGTCGAGCAGCAGACTCCCGTCGATGTCCGCGAGGCGGGCGCAGCCGGCGAGGGCCATGGAGGTGGCGAGCTGGGTGCGGTAGGAGTCGAGGAGGCTGGTGACGCCGGAGGCGCCGCCGAGGGCGAGGGACCAGACGACGGGGCGGCCGAGGAGGACGGCTCGGGCGCCCGAGGCGAGGGCGATGAGGACGTCCGTGCCGGTGCGGAGGCCGCCGTCGACGAGGACGGGGACGTCGGGGCCGACGGCGGCCGCGACGGCGGGGAGGGCGTCCGCGGAGGAGACCGCGCGGTCCAGTTGCCGGCCGCCGTGGTTGGAGACGATCACCCCGGCCGCGCCGGCGGCCACGCACGCCTGGGCGTCGTCGGGCCGCAGCACGCCCTTGACCAGCACGGGGAGACCGGACATCCGGTGCAGCCGGGCGATGGCGTCCAGGCCCAGCGAGGGGTCCTGTTCCCAGCCGGGCAGCCGGGTGCCGATGCCGACCGAGCGGCACAGCTCGTCGTCCTCGGGCAGGGGCAGCGGGAGTCCGGAGGTCGCCCGGGGCGGTACGTAGGGGGCGTCGACCGTCAGCACCAGGGCCCGTGCACCGGCGGCGACCGCCCGATCGACCTGGCGGCGGGTGATCTCGGGGTCCCGCAGCCAGTACACCTGGTACCACCACGGTCCGGCGACGGCGGCGACGTCCTCCGGGTGGCGGGTGGCGCGGGAGGAGAGGACGAGCAGCGAGCCGGCCGCGGCGACGCCCGCCGCCGTGGCCGTCTCGCCCTCGTCGTGCGCCATGCGGTGGAAGGCCGTGGGGCCGGCGAGCACCGGGGACGCGAGACGGGTCCCCAGCAGCTCGACGCCCGTGTCGACGGACGAGACGTCGCGGAGGACGCGTGGCAGCAGCCGCCGGCCGCGCCAGGCGGCTGCCGCCTCGCCCGCGCTGATCTCCTCGTCCGAGCCGGCGGCGTAGAACTCGTACGCGGCCTGCGGCAGGACCGTGCGGGCCAGCTCGGACAGCTCACCCGACGCGCGGATGCCGGCGTGCGCCGAGCCGGAGAGTTCCCGTGTCGCCGTCATGTCAGATCCAGTCCCCCGTGCCGCCGGCCGCGGCGTCACCGGACACCGTGACCTCGAACTCGAGCGCCGCCACGGCCTGTCGGGCGCGCTCCACGGCCTCGGCCGCGTTCGCGCCGCGGGCGCGGACGAAGGCGGCGCGGGACTCCGAGCTGTCCAGGTCGCCGAGCACGTCGCCGGCGCCGAGCAGGGCCTCGGCGGCCACGACGCCGGGCCGGGCGGCGGCTTCGTCCAGACCGACGATGCGTGCGAGGGTGCCGCGCGCCTGGGGGACGGCGAACCAGATCGCCTCGGGGCTGCGGTCGACCGAGGGGTCGGCCAGCGTCTTGCGGATGTCCGCCAGTACCGGCTGTCCGAGCGTCTGGCGGACCACGCAGTCCACCAGGTCGACTCCGGTGACGTCGTGCACGAGGTACGGGATCTCGTCGCCGGCGAGGCGGACGTGGGTCTCGATGACCCGGGGTCCGGACTCGGTCAGGACGACCTCCGTGTGGGTGACGCCGTAGGTGATGTCGAGGGCGTCGAGGAGGCGCTGTACGTACCCGTGGACCGCGTCGGTCTGCTCCGGGGACAGTTCGGCGGGCACGACGTGGCCCAGCTCGACGAAGCCCACCGGGTCGGAGAACTTCCGTGTCACGGCGAGGATCTCGTGCTCGCCGTCCTCGGAGAAGGCCTCGACGCTGAACTGCGGGCCCTCGTGGAAGCGCTCCACGAGGACGCCGGCGTCCGGGATGACCTCGAAGTCCGCCGCGGCGCGGGCGAAGGCCGCTTCCGCCTCGGCGGCGTCGCGGACCACGGAGACGCCGAAGCTGCCCGCCCCCTGCACCGGCTTCACCACGCACGGGGTGCCGTGCCGCGCCAGGAAGGCGCGCAGTTCGGCCACGTCGGCGACCCGGCCGCCGGGGGTCTCGTCCACGCCCAGTTCCGCAAGCCGGCGGCGCATCGCGTGCTTGTCGTGGACGTAGGCGACGGTCTGCGGCGAGTGGCAGGGCAGCCCGAGGGCGGCGGCGACCGCCGCGGCCCGGTCCTGGTCCCGCTCGCCGAAGGTGCCCACGCGGGTGAAGGGCTGCCGCTCGTGGACGGCGGTGGCCAGCGCGATCCACTCCGCGTCGGGGGCGTCGCTGCGCAGGGCCAGCACGCGGTCGTGCTGCCCGGGCTTGCGGATCTTGGGGACGAAGTCCATCCGGCACAGGATGGTCGTGACGACGTCGGGGTCGCCCGCGTCGCGGATCAGGCCGGGGATCTCCCTGCCTCCTCCGACGATCAGCACGTGTTCGGTCATGGGGTCACCTCGCTGGGAGTGGCGGAAGGGGAGGAGGGTGCCGGGACGGGCGTCCCGCGGGGTGCGCCGGTGGCGCGTACCACCACGGCGGCCAGCGCGAACACGACGGCGAGCACGGCCCAGCCCGCCGTGCCCATCGGCAGCAGCACGCCCGTCATCAGGATCGGGCCGACGATCTGCTGGCCGGTCATGCCCAGACTGAAGGCGGCCAGGTAGCGGGACCGGGCCGGTGCGGGCGACAGCTCGTACGACAGGTTCCACACGGCGATGGAGTGCAGGTTCTCGCCCACCGTCAGCAGCACCACGGCGAGGACGGCGCAGGCCGCGGCGAGCCATACCGGGACGTGTTCGGCGCCGGCGAACGCCGCGCACGAGACGAGCAGCGGGACGAGGGCGACGGGGACGAGCCTCAGGGCGTCGGCCGTGGTCTCGGCGAACCGGGCCACGTACACCTGGAGCATCACGGTCAGCACGGTGTTGACCGCGAGCAGGACCGAGACCGCCGAGGACGGGGCGTCGGTGGCCGTGGTCAGCCACAGGGGCAGGAGGACGAAGAGCACCGAGTCGTGCAGGGACAGCACCCCGTTGGAGAGGGTGAAGAGCATGAACCGCACGTCCCGGAAGGGGCTGCGGACCGCCGTGGGCCGGGGCTCGGCCGGGGCGGGCTCACCGGCGTCCGGCTGGGCGGCGGCGGGTGCGGGGACAGCGGCCGGGACCCGTCGGCGTAGTTGCTCCACCACGGCGGCGATGACGAAGAACGTCACGGCGTTCGCCAGGAACAGCGCGGCGAACGCCGCCCGTTCCTGGATCGCGAGGACGGCGCCCGCGAGCAGGAAGCCCGCGGTCAGGCCGATGTTGCGCACCGAGCGGATGGAGGCCATCGTCCGGGTCTGGTTCTGCCCGCCCTCGACGATGCCCACGACCACCTGCTGGAGGGGTGAGCAGCCCCGGTCCAGGGCGGTGAGGAGGCAGGTGAGGACGGCGTACGGCCAGAAGTCGTCGATCAGCGCGAATCCGGCGTAGCCGAGACCGCGCAGGGTGAGCAGGGCGACGTAGACCCGTACCGGACCCACGCGGTCGGCCAGGCGGCCGAGCGGGACGGGGCTGAGCAGCCCGGCCACCGCGGCGACGGACAGCACCATGCCGACCTGGGCGGCGGGCAGGCCGACGACGGTGACGAAGTACAGGGTGGAGGCGGCCAGGAACATGCCCGAGCCGACGGAGTCGACCGCGGCGCCGGCCGCCAGCCGCCGTCCCGCGGGCGTCTTGGGCAGGATGGACAGCAGCAGGCCCGCGACGCGGCCGGTCGTGCGCTGTTCCTTCTCCTCGGTGTCGTTCGGCTGCCCGCTCATGCGCCGCTCCTCTCGGCGGACGCGGAACCGGCGATCCAGTCGACCAGTTCGGCGGTGCGCAGGACGTGGACGGCGGTGGCGGCCTCGGGGGGCGGCTGGCGCAGGTGGTTCCAGGTGTACCGGCGGGCCGCGTTGACGCAGGTATCGGCGTGTTCGTCCGGGTGTGCCGAGGCCGCCGAAAGCAGCGCCACGGCCAGCGCGAGCCGGCCGACGCGGTCGACCAGCGCCCAGCCGCCGGCGGCGGTGTGCGCCGGGTCGGCCCCGACCCACTCGTCCCGCGTGGTGGCCAGGCCCGACAACGCCGTCTCGGCGATCTCCCAGGCGGCGGCGGCCCGGCCGGCCGGGCGCGGGCCCAGTGCGGTCCGCAGCCGGTCGCGCACCGCGTCGTACACGTCGGCCGCGGCCAGGGCGCTGACGAGAGTCGCCACCTGGCCGTGGGCGGCCACGGCGGCGCCTGCGGCGGCGTCCGGGCCGTCGGGGTGGTGCGTTCCGGCCGCGGCCAGGACGCGTGCGGTGTCCGTCTCCACGGCCCACAGCGCGCACCCGTGCAGGACGCCGGCCGCCGGGTCCTGCTCGGCGGCCTGGTCCGCGGCCCAGGCGCGGGCGGCGGCCAGGTCGATCAGCCGGTCGCACACCTCCTCGTCCAGCGCGGCCCGCCACGCGGAGGCGCCGGACGGAGCGGCGTCGCCCGGCAGCGGCGCGGTCAGGACTGTCCGCAGTCGCCG
Organism: Streptomyces sp. NPDC104202; assembly: GCF_055584185.1. Taxonomy (NCBI): domain Bacteria; kingdom Bacillati; phylum Actinomycetota; class Actinomycetes; order Kitasatosporales; family Streptomycetaceae; genus Streptomyces; species Streptomyces sp. NPDC104202. The sequence goes on from NZ_JBVJMN010000001.1 coordinate 77,563, forward strand.
TGCGGCGTTCTCCAGCGAGGCGACCGCGGCGGCCGCCCCCGTGTTCCCTGTCGTTCCCATGGAGCTCACACCCGTTCCAGCCAGCGCGCGTACCCGTCGTGCCGGCCGCCGACCACGTCGCGGAAGAGGTCGCGCAGCTGCTTGGTCACCGGGCCGACGCCGCCCGCGCCCACCGGGCGCTCGTCCACGGAGGCCACGGGCACGATCTCGGCGGCGGTCCCGGTGAGGAACGCCTCGTCCGCGATGTAGACCTCGCTGCGCGGGATGCTGCGCTCCGTCACCTGCAGGCCCAGGTCGCGGGCCATGGTGATGACGCTGTCACGGGTGATGCCGGGCAGGATCCCGTCGCTGACGGGCGGGGTGACCAGGGCGCCGTCGCGCACCAGGAACAGATTGGCGGCCGACGCCTCCGCGATGTGGCCGGTCGCGGTCAGCATCAGCGCGTCGTCGTACCCGGCGCGCTGCGCGCCCACCTTGGCGAGCGCGCTGTTGACGTAGGCGCCGGTGGCCTTGGCGAGCGGCGGCACCGTCTGGTGGGAGTTGCGCTGCCAGTTGCTGACGATGAGCCGGCAGCCCTCCGCCTCGGCCTTGTCACCGAGGTACGAGCCCCAGGGCCACACCGCGATCGACATCCTCACCGCGTCCAGCTGCGGCGCGACGCCCATCTCGCCGTAGCCCAGGTAGGCGATGGGGCGGATGTAGCAGGACTCGTGGCCGTTGATCCGGACCAGTTCGCGTACGGCGGAGACGAGCTCCTCATCGGTCCACGGCAGCTCCATCAGGTACACCCGTGCCGAGTCGCGCAGCCGCGCGACGTGCTCGCGCAGCCGGAAGACGGCGGAACCCGAGTCGGTGGCGTAGGCCCGGATGCCCTCGTAGACGCCCCATCCGTAGTGCAGGCTCGGCGTGAGCACGTGCACCTTCGCGTCGTCCCAGGGGACCAGCTCGCCGTCCATCCAGATGAACGGGGTCGGGGTCAGTGGCATGTCTGCTCAGTCTCCTTGTGAGGTGGTGCTGTTCTGCCCGAGGCCGAGGAGCCGGTCGCGCTCGCTCGTCCCTTGCAGGCGTACGGTCTCGTCGAGTGCGGCACGGGCCGGGCCGGTGAAGCGGAACCAGCCGTGGCGCGCTTCGAGGTCGCAGCCGCGCAGTTTCTTCGCGTCGTAGGCGGCGAGGCCGTACCAGATCTCGCGCACGCCGTGGGCCAGGGCCCAGCGGATCGACTCGTGGTAGGTGAGGGCGAAGTAGACGCCCTTGGCCCGGTCGTCGTCGAAGCCCGCCGTCCGCCCGTACAGGGCCTGGCCGGCCCGCAGGTACAGGACGAAGCCGAGGGTCTCGCCGTCGCGCTCGGCGCTCAGGACGAGGCAGCTGTCGCCGACCGTCTCGCGGATGGCGTCGAAGTCCCGCTGGACGCGGGGCCGTCCGCCGGGCAGCCCGTACTTGGCGCGCAGGGCGACCTGGAGGTCGACGATCGAGTCCGAGAGCGCCTCCGGTCCCTCGCGGACCACGGTGCGGAAGCCGGCGTCGGCGTATTCGCCCAGCTCCCGGTGGGCGCGCCGGCGCTTGCGGCTGGCCAGACCCGCCAGGTACGCGTCCCAGTCCGGCGCGTGGAGCCGCAGGACGGACTCGGCGCCGAGGACGGCCGGGACGTGGCCGCGGGCCCGTGCCGCCGGGTCCAGCACGGCGGCCTGCTCGTCGGTGGCGTACAGCAGGGAGCTGCTGCGGCAGCCGAGCTCGGCCGCGGCCTCGTCCAGGAGACGGGGCAGCTCGGCGAGGACCCGCGCCCGCCCGGCCGCGTCGCGGCCGGTGGCGTGCACGATGCCGTGGTGCGAGCCGAACATGCCCAGCGCCACGGAGGGGTACTGGGCGGCGCGGGCCTCGGCCAGGCCGCCGGCCAGCTCGTCCCAGCGCTCGCGCTCGGCCGGGTCCAGCAGTTCGGGCGCGCCGAAGGCGTTGAGCTCGCCCGTCATCTTCGGGGTGTCGTAGAAGAGCAGCCCGCCGCCGTCGCGGGTGACGAGCAGGGGGGCGAGGGCCACCAGCTCACCGGCCTCGCGGACGGCCAGGTAGCGGACCTCGTGCAGGTCGGTGCGTTCGGTGAAGCGCCACCAGCGGTCGTCGTCCCAGATCACCTCGGGCGCGGCGAGGGCAGGGAAGTCGGCGGCGGTGGGGCGCCGGTCGGGGTGCAGGACCTCCGCGGTCAGGTCGCTCACCGGGACGCCTCCCCCGGTTCGGCGCCCGCGGGTTCCCGGCGGTGTCCGGCGTCCGCGGCGGAGACGTCGTGGCCGGTATCCGTGGCGGGGCCGTCGTGGCCGGCGCCCGTCGGCTCCCAGCCGAAGGACTCCTCCGCCGCCGTGCCCGTCTTGTCGAGGAGGGCGAGCAGTTCCCCGGCGTCCTGTGCCTCGACCAGCCAGGTCGCGATGAAGTCGCCGGACTTGCGGCCGGCGTAGCGTGCGCCGCTCCAGTCCTCGCCGAGTCGGGCGAGAACGGTGAAATCCTTGGTTCCGTGGGGTGCTTCGGAGGGCAGCCGGACGATGCGGCCGTCGCGCGGCGGCAGGCCGTAGTTGGCCACCAGCGGTGCGGCGGCGGCGTGGGCGCGGACGGCGTCCAGGTCCACCGGCAGCCCGCATTCGAGCCGGGCCCACAGGTGCCGCGGATCGAGCCCGAGCAGGGCTTCGAGCATGGCAGGGATCGGGGTGCCGCCGACCCGGCCGGCGATCTCGCAGAGCACGATCTCACCGGCGTCCGTCACGAAGAACTCGGCGTGCACGAAGAGCGCGGGGGCGGCGGGCAGGGCGCCGACCAGCTTCCAGGTCTCCGCGACCAGCCGCTCGTACAGCGGGTCGTCGGCGGGCAGCGTCCAGCTGCCGTTGCCGGAGTCGGTCCAGTGCGACAGACAGCCGCCGTCGGTGTAGACCGAGGGGACGCACACCACCGGCTCGCCGCCGACGTGCAGCGCGTCCACGTGGCACATGCGGCCGGCCACGTATCCCTCGACCTCGTGGTCCCCGGCGGTCAGGCGGTCGGCGAGTTCCGGGATCCGCGTCGGGTCGTGCAGCACCGCGACGCCGGTGGAACCGGATCCGCCGCGCGGCTTGACCACGACCGGGCCCGGGTGTGCGGCCATGAACGCCTCGACGTCGGCCGCGGAGGCGACCGCGGCGAACGGCGGCACCGTCACCCCGCCCGCCGCCGCGAGCTCCTTCATCCTCACCTTGTCGCGGTAGGCGCGGGCGCTCTCGGGGAGCTGGCCGGGCAGACCGAGTTCGGCGCGCAGGCGCGCGGCCCGCTCCACGTCCACCTCGGCCAGGGCCAGGACGCGGGTGACGGCGTGCCGGCCGGCCAGGCGCCGGGCGGCGTCCAGGACGGCGGCGTCGTCGGTGTAGTCGGCGACCCGCTCGACCTCGGCGAAGCCGGGTCCGGGGGCCACGCCCTCCGCGGTGACGGCCAGGAGCGCGCCCGACTTCTCGGGCAGCCACTCGGCGAGCGGGAGGCCCGCGTTGCGCGGGCTGAGCAGGACGAGGATCATGCCGACACCTCCGGCCAGGCCACGCCCTGCTCCGCGGCGAGGGCCGCGAACGCCGATGCGGTGTGCGGGTCCAGCGGGATGCCGAGGTCCGTGCGCCGGTCCGCGATCCGCCGCTGCGGGTCGCCGGGGACCTGGACGGGCTGCTCGGCGTCGGCGCCGGGCCGGGTGCCGCGGGTGGTGTCGAGCATGCCGGCGAGTCCCGTCGCGAAGTCCTCCCGGCCCGCGAAGGCGGCCGGGTCCAGACAGACGATCAGGTGCCCGATGCCACGGCTGCGGCCGGGGGCGGAGGCGCCGATGTGCTCCAGTTCCCAGTCGGCCGGCGAACCGGTCAGCACCGCGCCGAGCAGGGTGGCCACCATGGCCAGGCCCTGCCCCTTGTAGCCGCCGAGCGGCGAGAGCGCGTACGCCTGCTCGGGGTCGGTGGCCGGACGGCCCTCGGCGTCGGTCGCCCAGCCGGGGTCCAGCGCCCGGCCGTGCTTGCGGCGCTCCTTGATCTCGCCGAAGCAGACCTGGCTCGTCGCCATGTCGAGGGTGAACTCGTCGTCCTCCACGGCGGCGGCGAAGCTCAGCGGGTTGGTGCCGTAGAGCGGTTCGGTCCCGGAGAAGGGGGCGACCCGCGAGGCGGCGGAGGTGGTGACGATGCCGACCAGGCCCTCCTGGGCCAGGTACCGGCTGTAGACGGAGGCCGCGCCGAAGTGGTTGGAGTTGCGGACGCCGACCGCGGCCACGCCGTGGCTGCGGGCCCGCTCGGCCGCGATCCGGGCGGCGGCCAGGCCGGCCACGACGCCGAGCGCCCCGTCGGCGTCGAGCATCACGGCGGCGCCGCTGTCCCGGACGGTACGGATCTCCGGGCGGGCGGTGGCGATCGCGTCGGCCAGCTCGTCGAGGTACTGCGGCAGCAGCCGCAGGCCATGGGTGTCGATGCCGCGCAGGGACGTCTCCGTCAGGGCCCGGGCCACCTCCCCGGCGTCCTGGGCGGACAGGCCGGCGCGGGTCAGGGCCGTCGTGGCCAGGGTCACGGCCGTGCCGGCCGGGAGCAGGGGCGCTGCCGGGGCCGCGTCGGCGGGTTCTTCGGCGGCCGGGGAGTGCCGCACGTCGTGCACGTCGGTCATGCGGGTCGGTTCGCCTTCCAGAGCATGAGGGAGGACGGGCCGTGGCCGTCCGGGAGGGTGCGGTCGCCGGCGGGGTCGCCGCCACCGTCGGGGCGCCCACCGTCAGGGCCCTCGCCGGCGCCCGCGTCGGCGGTGGGACCCGCCAGGGCGTCGAAGCCGGTCGCGCGGCAGGCTTCGCGGTCGCCGTCGTGTGCGGTCCGGAGCCAGACGGTGTCCGCGCCGTCGGCGACCGCGTGGGTCACCGCTCCGCGGACGAGCGCCGCCAGTTCCTCGGCGGTCGCCGGGCCGGCGGACGGCGCGGGCAGCAGGTCGAGCTGCCGGACCGTGTCCGCCGGCACCCGGCCGGGCAGCGGCCGGCGCCGGATCCGCACCAAGGCCACGGTGGTGCCGTCGCGGTGCACGGACAGCTCGTCGCCGTCCCGGGCGCCTTGGCCGGCCGCGGCGGGCCGCACGGTGAAGGCCGGTCCGCCGTACTCGGGCACGAAGCCCGTGCCGGGCGTCGCGGGCAGCGTGATGCGGCCCGTATCGTCCAGCAGGACTCCGGTTCCGGTGTCCACCGCCAGGAGCGCGATGCTGTCGGCGTCGAGGTGGTCGACGAACGGGCCCAGGTGGGCCGTCGCGGAGACGCCGGCGCTGGACTCCGGCATGCAGCCGAGCATGGTGCCGAGGCCGGCGGCCCGTGCCGCGCGCAGCATCCGCAGGGCCGGCGTGATGCCGCCGGCCTTCATCAGCTTGAGGTTCACGCCGTGGAACGCCTCGGCGCACGCGTCGAGGTCGTGCGGTCCGGTGATGCTCTCGTCGGCGTAGACCGGGATCGGGGAGATTTCCTTGAGCGCCTTGGCCGCCTCCCACGACTCGCGGGGAAAGGGCTGTTCGAGGAGCGTCACACCGAGCGCGGCCATGCCGTCCAGCGCGGCGGCCGTCGCGGCCGGCTCCCAGCCGCAGTTCCCGTCGACGAAGAACGGCGCGTCGGTGTGTTCCCGCAGCGCCTTCAGGACGTGCAGGTCGCCGGGGTCGGCCAGCTTGACCTTGTACACGGGCCAGCCCGGACGCTCGTGGAGCTTGCGCACCATGACGTCGGGCTCGTCGAGTCCGATGCTGTAGCTGGAGCGCAGTGCACCGGGCGCCTCGGCGCCCAGTCGCCGCCACAGCGGCACACCGGCCAGCCGGGCCGCGAGGTCGTGCGCGGCCACGTCCAGCGCGGCCAGCGCGAACGGCGCGTCGGCCAGCAGCGGGGCCAGCACCGGCCAGGCGCCCTCGGGGTCGTCGCCCGGCAGCTCCCGCAGGACGCCGGCGACGGAGCGCAGCGAGGCGTGCAGCGCGTCGAGCGAGGAGTTGTAGCGGTCGGTCATGAAGGCCGAGGCCTCGCCGAAGCCGGACCGGCCGCCCGCCGTCAGCTCGACGAGCACGCCGTGCTGCACCGGGATCGCCTCGCGGGCGCTGCGCCAGATGTCGTGGTCCGTCAGGCGGATCTCGTGGACGTGGAGCCTCACCACTGCTCCTCCGCGTACGTCGGCAGGGTGGTGCCGAAGGAGACGGGCTTGAGCTCGTCGTACCACTGGACGTGCTCGTCGTACGCCGCGAAGAACGGCCGTCCGACCCACTCGGGGCGACGGGCCTGGAGGAAGCTCAGGACGAACGCCTTCTCGCCCGCCACCTCCGTGGTGCCGTGCAGCATGACCTTGCCGGGCGCGGCCGACATCACCGGGCCGCGGGCGGTGCGGGCCAGGCCGGAGACGCCGCGGACGGCCTCGCGGTAGATGTCGAGGGCGCGGGCGAGGGGCAGGCCGAAGTAGCTGCTCGCCCCGGTGTCGCGCTCCACGAACATGTAGTACGGGATGACGCCCAGTTCGACCTGGAGCTGCCACATCCGCGCCCAGGCGGCCGCGTCGTCGTTGACGTGCGCGACGAGCGGGGCCTGTGCCCGGACCTCGGCGCCGGTGGCGCGGATCCGGGCGATCGCCTCGCGCACCTGGTCGGTCTCCAGCTCCCGCGGGTGCGAGAAGTGCGCCATGAGCGCCACGTGCCGGCCTTCTGCGACGCACTGTTCGAGCAGCCGCAGCAGGTCGTCCGCGTCCGTCCCCTCGGTGAACCGCTGGGGCCAGTACGACAGGGCCTTGGTGCCGAACCGCAGAGTGCGCACGGACGGGGTCTGCGCCAGCAGCGGCTCGACCCACCGGCGCACCACGTCGGTCCGCATGATCATCGGGTCGCCGCCGGTGAACAGCACGTCGGTGGCCTCGGGATGCCGGCCCAGATAGCCCGTGAGGTCCGCCGGGTCGCGCAGCGCCTGGCGCAGCTCCTCCTGGCTGACGAACTGCGCCCAGCGGAAGCAGTAGCCGCAGTACGAGTGACAGGTCTGCCCCTGGGAGGGGAAGACCAGCACCGTCTCGGCGTATTTGTGCTGGAGTCCGTCGAGACGGCGGCCGTCGAGGGTCGGCACGTTGGCCTCGAGCTGGCCGCCCGGGTGCGGGTTGAGGTCGCGCTGGGCGGCGGTGGCGGCCTCGCGCAGCTCGGTGCGGGGCGCGCCGGCGTCCAGCAGCGCCGCCATCCGGTCGAAGACGGGTGCGGGCAGCATGTCGCGGTGCGGAAAGGTGAGCCGGAAGATCGGGTCGTCGGGCGCCGCCGACCAGTCGATCAGCTCGTCGGCCACGTACTCGTTGACCTTGAACGGCAGGACGCTGGAGACCACGCGCAGGTCGCGGACGTACTCGTCCGGCATGCCGCGGTCCCGCGCGAGCTGCGCCAGGCGCTCGTTCGCGTAGTGCTTCACCAGGCTTCTCGATTCCCGCTCAGCGCGCGACGTGGGACTTGGACCAGTCGAACTCGACCAGGTCCTGGACGCCCATGCGCTCGATCAGCGTGTGCAGGCCGGTGTAGTCGCGGACGAGGCGGCTGCGGCTTCGGTCGGCCCGGCAGTCCTCGAGCATCTCGTGGCCGCCCTCGACGCCGACGAGGTCCATGATCCGGTGCCACGTGGTGTAGTCGGTGGCGACGAAGGCCTCCAGGCCCTCGAAGAGCATGTCGCGGAAGAAGCGCTGCTTCTTCTCGTCGAGGCGGTCGTGGACGACCTCGGCCAGCACGGCGGAGATCGAGGCGTGGCAGTACTCGTCCCGGTTGTGCAGTCTGGCCGTGCTGCTGTTGATCGGCTGGATGTCCGGATCGTCGGCGAGCAGGTCCAGGTAGGCGTTGATGGAGATCTCGGAGACCGTCGCGAAGGCGAGGGTGGTCAGCGACGCCTCCCAGCGCTCGCTCGCGCTCTCGCGCAGCCGCAGGTGCTCGCGCGCCGTGTGGGAGATCGGCAGCTCGTGGTCGGGCATCGCCCAGCCGCGCTTGCGCCGGGTGACGGCGCTGGCGTTGAGGTGCATCAGGGTGTGGTACTGCTCGTCGACCATCGCCTGGGCCAGCGAGATGTTGAGCGCCTCGTCCTGGAGCTGCGGGTACTCGCCCTCCATGACCAGGGCGAAGGCGGGGTTGGCCACCTTCTGCTCGGCCATGATGGTGTGCCGGTTGTACGCGATCCACGCCCAGCTGAGCAGCTGGGTCTTCTTCTCCGGGTCGAGCGCCCGGAACGTGGGGTGGTCGCTGAAGGGCAGGATCTGCTCGGGGTAGTCCGGCCGGTCGAGTTCGAAGAGCTCGTCGAGGTTGGGCTCGTCGCGCTTGACGGTGGCGCGGCGCTGCCAGTTGCCGACCAGGCGGCGGATGACGGCGCTCTCGATCTGGTCGTCGGGGTCGTGGCGGGGCACGCCTTCGGGCAGCCCCCGGAGCTCCTCCGGCAGTCCGGTGGGGAACTCTTCGTCCTGAACCGGTTCGTTCCGGTCGTCAGCCATGGTTCTGGGCCTCACGTGGTGTCAATGTCGGTGAACTGGCGACAGCGCTGCCGTGGCGGCGCGGGCCGCAGGGCCTGGACGGCGCGCTGCGGGCGCGACGGGGCGCGGCCGGCCGGCCCGCCGGCGCGTCTCGGCGCCGGGCGGTCGGCGGTGTTACGGGTCAGCGCTGGGCGGCGATCCAGTAGCGGGTGAGGTGGCGGCGCTTGTCCGTGTAGGCGGAACGCGCGTGCACCATGCGCTGGTTGTCCCAGACCAGGACGTGGTTCTCGGGGATGAGTACCGAGACGCGGTTCTCCCGGAAGAACGCCTCGGCCTGTTCCGCGAGGTGGATGCCGAAGCTGCCCAGCGGCAGCCGCTCGGGGTCGACGGCGGCGTCGACCGGCGGGTCGTACTGACCGGTGGTCAGCAGGTTGTAGCTGAAGCGCAGGATCTCCTGGCCGCCGTCGGCGACCTCGACGACCGGGCGGCGCACGCCCTCGGTGCCGATGCCTCCGGTGTTGTGGCCGATCCAGTCGATGGTCCGCTCGTAGAGCGCGTCACGGTCGCGCTCGGGCAGCGAGGCCACGAACCGCCGCATGTCGGCGAGTTCGGTGTGGCCGCTGCCGCAGGTGGCCTGGACCCGGCAGTGCAGGGCCAGATAGGTGGGCGGCGGGTTCCAGCCCGGCGCCTCGGTGTGTACCAGGATCGTGTTGACGCTCTTGGAGTAGCGCCGCTCCTCGAAGCCGGGAGCGGCCTTCACCTGGTAACGCAGCGAGCCGTCGTACTGCGGGACCAGATCGCCGAAGACGCCGACCGCGGCGGCCGCCTCCTCGTCCGTACTGATCCCCGCGAGCAGCGTGTATCCCTGCTCGGCAAGTTCCCGACTGTGAACATCAAGGGCCGTAGACATGACGGATTCCCCCATCCTCAGTTGCGCTTACGGCCGATTGGTGATCCGACGATCTCGTCGAGATCCAGCCATCGGCGTACCCCGAGAGGTGATCTTGCGGGAGTGAGGACCGGGGTGCAACGACCCTCGTTGTGAGATGAATCACGCAACCGAAAAGACCTCGGCCGCGTGTCACCATCAGACGTTTCCCCAGGTGAAAGGCGTATGAATAGTTCGATTCGCAACTGATCGAGCAGTCAGTTGCTGCAATGGGGCGTCTGGCTTTCATGCGCCGTATGACCCCTATCGACGCCCGGCGCGCCACGCACAGCGACATCGCCGGCCTCGACGCGACGTGGCGAGAAGACACATACGGCGCCTCCGGCAAGTCCGCAGAGTGAGCCGGGAAGCCCTCCGAGCATTCCATGAACGAATGCAAATCGACCCAAATCAGATGCCGGCCGTCGCCGATCGTGACGGCACGGTCGGCGCCGACGGATCCGTCCACGCGGCTCCGACTACGCTGAGGGCGCCGGCACAGCACACGTCACCGAAGGACACCCATGGCTCGCCCCTACCGCCCCGGACCGAAGCAGTTCGTCTTCGCGGCCGATGACGACACCGACCTGACGGTCTCCGTGGGCGACGCTCAGGAGGCCTACGTGGCGTTCTCCGCGTTCTTCCGTGGCCGGGAGTCCGACGCCTACACCATCGAGGACGAGCAGTCGGGGCAGCGCCTGGTCCTCATGCCGAAGCAGGGGGTCGTCTCCCGGATCAAGGACGTGGGAACGGAGCAGACCCGGTCGGAGTACCTCCAGGTCGACCGGCCCAACCGTTACCTGCCGAGCGCGATGCTGTTCTTCGAGAACGGATACGCCGGCCTCGACCGGTTCGGCCAGTGGTTCGCCGACCTCGCCGACCTCGACGCGTCCCCGGAGACCCGCGGCACCGCCCGCGCCTCCACGTTCACGACGGAAGCCGCGGCGATCGAGGAAGTCGCGCGGATCTGGAGCGATTCCGGCTACGTGGACCCCGGCGATCAGTACTACGTCTTCTTCGACTCGCGCGACGCCGACGACGACCGAGCCGAACGCGCGGAGCTGCTGCGGTTGATCGGGTTCCTCGGTCTCGAACGGGTCGACGCTCCGGCCGGGGCCGCCGGGGGCGAAGTCTGGGTGCGCACCGACCCGCGCCTTGAGAGGGAGTGCGCACGGTGGTCGTGAGGGGTCGGGGCGGCCGGATGCCGGAGCCTCCGCGCCGTGCTGCCGGCCGGCGGCGCCTGAGCGAAGACGGAGTGAACCGGTGAGGGACGTCGTCTTCACGCGCGCGAGCGGGTGGATCCCGAACGTGATCCGCGAGGACGGCGCGCTGAAGCTGATGCTCGGTGCCGGGGCGGACGCCAACCACGAGCCGCGCACGTTCACCTTCCCGATCGGCGAGGCCCATCTCGCCGTGATCCAGGAGGACCTCGCCCGGCACCTGCTGTTGTGGGCCGCGGTCCTGCCGCTGTGCGACGCCGCCGGAACCCGGGGCCGGCTGGACGAGGACGCTGCCGTCGCCCTCCTGGAACCCATCCTTCTCGCCGCGCCCCCGGAGGTCGACGCGCTCTTCCGGCGCATCCGGTGGGACCGAAGCCGGCTCGTCGCCCACGGGGCCGACATCGGTCTGCTGGAGCGCGGTCACGTGTGCACGGCGATGCGCGCGGCGACGGAGACGGCGAACGAGAAGCGAGCCCAGAAGTATCACGCGAACCGCCGTCGGGCCGAGCGCGGAACCGTGCTCGGTCCACTCGACGCCGCGCTCCTGAAGTACACGGGCCGGTACCTGCACGGCGGGACGGTCCCGAAGCGGATGCCCGGCGCCGTCGATCCCGCGCTGCTGCCCCAGGTCATGCGGGTGATCGCCACCGCGGAGCAGGCGTGCGCCGGGATGCGGATCGCTCGCGACCCGCGACGGGGCAGACGCGCCACCGACAAGGGCGACTGGGCTCGGATGGAGGCGGCGGTCGAAGCGGCCGTGCGCCGGGCGCATCCTCGTCTCGTCGACGACGCGGTGCGTACCGTGAGCTTCCTGATGTGCTCGGAGACTGCGGACCGTGCCGGGAACGGCCCCGTGGAGACCGAGGAGGAGGCCGCCGAACACGGTGCCGAATCCGGTGGAGGTGCGGGGAGGACGCTCCTGTCCTTCACCGACGACAAGGACGTCGAGAAGAAGTGGCTACGGGACGGCGGCCGCACCGCCTCCGCGGAGTTCTGGGAGTTCGTCGGCGATCGCTCCGCCGCGGACAACGAGGTGTTCACCATCGAGGACGAGGAGAGGGGCGAAGGGATCCAGCTCCACTTCTACGCCGACTCCATGGCCCGGATCATGACGCTGCGCAAGGATCGGGGCGGCTCCGACCCGGAGTACCGGGTCGAGTACCGCCTGGTCGACGGGATGGGCGACTACCGGAACCTGGTGAGCGTCTTCGTCCGCGGCGGCTACGCGGCGCTCGACCGGCACGGCCCGTGGATCGCGGACGTCGCCGAGTTCGAGCGCGCGCGCCGGCGGCGCAGGGCCCGGTAGACAGCCGCGCGGACCACGGGCGGCCCGGAAGGATCCCGCCCGCACTCCCCCGCCGGACGACGACGCCGGTCAGGCGGACGGCGGGGGCAGGCGGAGCCGGGCGGCGAGGAACTTCGGAGCCATACCGCGATAGCTGTCGGTGATCAGTTCGTCCAGCTCGGTCCAGTCGGTGTGCTCACCGAGAACGGCGAGGACGACGTTCGCGCCCCAGTCGGCACGGAAGAACGGGAACCCGGGCGCGGTCAGGCCGAGCAGGTCGTCCGCGGGCACCCGGAACGTCACCACGACCGGTTCCCGCCCCGCGGTCGCGTACGGGGCGTACCTCGGGGAGCGGCCCACGTCCGGCGCGTAGACATGGGCGAACGTCCGCTGACGAATCCGCCAGCGCACACCGATCCACGCCGGCTCCTCGTAGGACTCGGGCAGCTGCCGACAGATCGAGCGGAGCTTGTTCAGGATCTCCGGCGGCACGTCTCCAGGACTGGACATGCACCGACCCTACCGACCCGCTGGTTCCGTAGGGCGGCCGACGTCGTGGGCTCGACCGCGGCCCGACCTCCGACCGGTAGCCTCCGGGCCTGTTCTCCGTCCGCCGATCCGTGGCGGCGTCGAACGCCGAGGAGAGGAGGAGGACGCGGTGGGTGGTCGTTGCCCTGGGACGGCGGAGGAGGTCGGGGGCACGCCCGAGCCCGGACGGCGGTACACGCCCGCCGCCACCAGCACCGAGCTGTTCCTGACGGAGTGCCTGGTGACGGTGGGGGCTGCTGCGCCGTGCGCAAGGTGAGCCGTGGCTTCGGTGAGGTGTTCCGTTCCCTGCGCGTACGGGACTTCCGGTTGTTCGTGCTCGGCCAGATCGTGTCGGTGGCCGGCACGTGGATGATGGTGGTCGCACAGGACTGGCTCGTGCTCGGCCTGACAGGCGGCTCGGCAACCGCGCTGGGCACGGTGACGGCGCTGCAGTTCGCGCCGCTGATGCTGCTCACGCTGTACGGAGGGCGTCTCGCGGATCGCCATGACAAGCGGGCGCTGCTCACGGTCGCGAACGTGGTGTCGTTCGCGCTCGCCCTGATGCTGGCGGTCCTGGTCCTCGCGGGCGGCGTCCGGCTGTGGCACGTCTACGTGTTCGCCTGCGCTCTGGGGGTCGTGAACTCGGTCGAGGTGCCGGCGCGGATGGCCTTCGTCGGGGAGCTCGTGGGATCGGAGTTGCTCCCCAACGCCTCGGCGCTCAGCGCCGCGTACTTCAATGTCGCCCGCGTCGTGGGCCCCGCCCTGTCCGGGCTGTTCATCTCGGTCGCCGGAGTCGGCTGGGTGATGGCGGTCAACGCGGCGAGCTACGCGGCCACCCTCGTGGCCCTCCGCATGATGAGCGGGAGTACCGGGCCGGCACGGCGGCGCGGCGACCGGGTGCGGGTGAGGGACGGCCTGAAGGCGGCAGGGCGTCTCGATCTGAAGGTGTCGCTGGTACTGGTGGCGGTCGTGGCCCTCTTCGGACTCAACTTCCAGTTGACGCTCCCGCTCCTGGCCTCCCAGGTCCACCACGCCGGCGCGTCCACGTTCGGCGTGGTCACCGCCGTCTTCGCGGCGGGATCGCTGGTCGCGGCGATGATGACGACGCTGCGCAGGGGCCGCCCGTCGGCGCGGCTCGTGACGGGCGCGGCCGTCGCCTTCGGCCTGCTGGAGTGCGCCGTGGGCACGGTGTCCTCGTACGGCCCGTCCATGGTGCTGCTGTTCCTCACCGGCGGGATGTCCATCTTCTTCGCCCAGGCGGCCAACCACCGTATCCAACTGGGCGTTCCCCCCGAGCTCCGCGGCCGGGTCCTCGCGCTCTACACGCTGATCCTCCAGGGATCGACCCCCTTGGGCGCCCTGCTGGTCGGCACCATCGCGGAGGGCTGGGGAGTGCGCTGGGGATTCCTCATCGGCGGCGTCATCTCGCTGGTCGCGGGACTGGTGGCGCACGCGGTGGAGCACCACCGGAAGGTCACGACCGCACCAGCCGACACGGGGGCGCCGGAGCCGTCCGGGCAGCGCATAAGGCCCTGAGCCTCCCTGAGACTTCGGCCTGCCCCGGCGGGGCGTCAGGGGCGTTCGTAGCGCGGCCGGTCCGGCTCGGGTACATCCCCGCCCAGACCCTGCCCGGCTCCTCCAGTGGAACCCTCCAGTGCACGATCACCGGCTGATCCCGTGAACGCCTGTCTGCGCGCCCGGGGCGGCGCCACCCCCACCCGGCGGCCCTGATTCCCCCTCCTGGGGAACCCGCTCGCCGGGGACCTCCTCCTCGCGTGCTTCCTCCTCGCGGGCCTCGCGCTCGCACGCGCGCCAGGCGCGCAGGCAGCACCGGCCCCCGTCTCCTCCTCCGCTCCGCCCGCCTCCCCCACGGACCCGACGTTCGGCGTGCGGGCCGTCTCCACGGTCTGACGACACCGACCGGCGGACACTTCGGATACGCGCTGAAGGCCGGCGCCCTGATCGAGGATTCCTCGGTCATCTCCAACGAGACGACAAGCCCCGGACCTTCCACGTCTACGGGGCCGACTTCACCCACGCGGCCGGGGGCGGCCTCGCACCCCACCCCGCCCGGTGACTATCTCGGCAGCCTGGTCACCGCGCTGCGCACGCCCGCGGTCAGCGGCGGGGTGAACACCGAGACCCGCCTCGCCCGCCTCGTCGAACTCACCGTCCCCGGCACCGCCGACCTCCAGCTCACCCTCACCGGCCGGGTGCACCACCCTGCGGGTGGCGGCGAGGAGTTCACCGTGACCGTACGCAACACGGGCAACGTCCTCTCCACCCTCACCGGACGGCTGAACATCACCGGCGGCGGCGCCCCTCGCGCCGTCCCGCTCACCCCCACGGGGATCTACGAGGTCCCCGGCGGCAGCACGGTCCTCACCGGCCGCCTGCCGGAGATTCCGGCCCTCGGCCGCCTGGCGGTCGCCGCCCAGGTGACCGCCACGGTTCCCGACGGCGCGGTCAGGACCGTCGCCAGCAACACGGGCCGGCTGTCCTTCTTCCCGTGGGTCACCGCCCTGCTCACCACGGCCGTTGTCCTCGCCCTGGCCGTGGCCCTCGTCCTCACCCGGGAGCGACGACGTGCCTGGCTGCGGCGCCGAGCGGAGGAACGGACCGCGCTGCGCGCACGACGCCGGGAACGGCGGCAGAAGCCACGGGCGGGAAGCGCGGGAGCCGACGTTTCCCCCGGGACGCAGGACGCGGTCACGCGCCCCGGCCTGCCTGTCCGCCCCGACGGGAGACCGGGGCGGACGGCGGACACGTGCCGTCAGGAGACGGTGATGAACCGGGCGGTGCTCGGCACCCCCTGGGCGTTCAAGGCGAAGAGCATGTAGGTGCCGGGCAGGACCACGCCCTTGTCGGCCGGCAGGGAGACCGCGTACGTGCCGGTCCCCGTGGCGGTGGAGACCAGCGGGACCCGCCGCTGGTCGTTGTCCGTGGAGTGGGTCGCAGCCGCGGCCCGCATCAGCACGAAGGAGGCCACCGGCCCCTGGGTGGTGACGGTGAGGGAGCCGCCGGCCGCGGCGCGGGGCGGCACGCCGCCCGTGATGACGGGACGCGGCTTGGGTGAGCCGTCCGCGTTGAGCAGGTACGGCGGCGTGAACACGGCGCCGTCGGAGTGGTTGGTGGCGCAGTCCCCGCAGAGGCCGCCTCCGCCGGAGAAGATCCGGCCGTCGGGCAGCAGGTTCGCCACGCTGTGGTAATTGCGCGGGACGGCCATGCTGGCGAGCGGGGTGAAGGTTCCGGTCGCCGGGTCCCACAGCTCGGGGGTCAGCACGGAGGTGGCGTCGCTGAACGGCACGGGGTAGGACTGGCCGCCGAACACGGCGACCTTGCCGTCGGGCAGGACGACGCTGTTGCCGAAGGCACGGGCGTGGCCCATGTCGCCGGTGCGCGCGGCCTGGACGCGGTCGCCGTCGACGTTCACGGTGTAGGCGCGCCGGGTGGCGGGCGTGTTCTCGTACGCGGGCGAGCCGCCCAGGGTGAGCAGCTTTCCGATGTCGTAGGCGACGGCGTTGCCGGTCATGGCGTCCTGGCTGTCGGCCCGGGTGCCGGCGGAGGTGATGCCGCCGTTCCCGTCGGTCGTGATCCAGTTCATCTGCTTGCTCGGGCCCAGCTGGAGCACCTTTCCGCCCGAGGTCGCGTACATCCACATGTGGTTGTCGGCGCGGTAGGGGCCGCGGGGGTCGGCCGTCAGCGCGGGCGCGGCGGGGACGCCGGGGAGCTTGCGCCAGGTGCCGGTGGCGGGGGACCACACCTCGCCGGCCTTGTCGCCCGTGGCACCGCTCCAGGAACCGCCGAGGACGAACGCCTCACCGGTGGAGAGCAGGGTCATGGACTGGTAGCCGCGGGCGATGTTCATGCCGGCGGTCGACGACCAGGAGTCGGTGGCGGGGTCGTAGATGCTCGCCTTGTCCGCGTTGCTCCCGCCGGTGACCAGGACCCGGCCGTCGGCGAGCATCGCTATGCCCGGACAGAACATGTCGTGGCCGGTGTTGTCGATGCGGCGCTGGGTGACCTTGCCGGTCTTCAGGTCCATGATGGCCGTCTGGGTGTAGCCGCTGCTGCCGCCGAACCGGTCGAGCGCGTACGCCGACCAGGCGAGGAGCTTGTCGCCGGGCAGGACGGCGGTGGCCACCGGCACCAGGGGGAAGCCCGTGATCCGGTCCCAGGATCCGTGGGTGGCCGGGTCGGCGGGTCCGCTCAGGCGTATCTCGGCGGCCGACGCCCACGGCCCGCGGTTCCCGGCCTCGCCGGTCACGGTCAGGCGCACGTAGCGGGCGTTCGCGGTGCGGGTGAAGGTGGCGGTCTTGAGGGTGTCGTCGTCGCGCCAGGTGCCCTTGGCGACGGGTGTCCCGAAGGTGGTGCCGTCGGTGCTGGTGGTGATGGTGTACGCGCCCACGCGGCCGTTGATGCCGACCTGGCGGGGCTGGTAGACCAGGGCGGACACGGCGGCGGTCCGGTGCATGTCGACGGTGAGGGTGTGCGGCATCGGGGCCGTGGTCCCTGAGTACCTGCTGTGCCAGAGGGTGGCCGCGTCGCCGTCGAGGACGTTGGCCGCGCGCCCGTTCTCCCTGACGGTCTCCTCGTCGCCGGCGACGGCGGTCCATCCCGTCCGCGGCAGGTCGACCGTCGCGGCCGGGGTCCCGGGGTCGCCGAGCAGGTTGAGCTCCGCGGCGGAGGTCCAGGGACCGCGCCGACCCGCCTCGGAGACGGCGGTGAACCGGACGAACCGGGCGCCCTGCGGGGCGAAGGCGAGGGTCTTGGCACTGCCGTCGTCCGCGAGGGTGCCGGTGGCGACCGGACTCCCCCAGGCCCGCCCGTCAGTGCTCACGCTGATGCTGTACTCGCCGACGCGTCCGTTCACCCCGACGGCACGGGGCTGGTAGACGAGCGCCGAGACCACCGTGGTGCGGTGCATGTCGACCGTGATCGTGTGCGGCAGCGGGGCCGTGGTCCCTGAGTACCTGCTGTGCCAGAGGGTGGCCGCGTCGCCGTCGAGGACGTTGGCCGCGCGCCCGTTCTCCCTGACGGTCTCCTCGTCGCTCGCGACGGCGGTCCATCCGGTCCGGTCGAGCACAGGAGCCATCGGCTCCATGGCGTTCGCCGGGGCCACCCCGTGGTGCGGCGACTGCTTCGCCGGCTGCTGTTCCAAGGGGCCCGGCGTCGGCCGTGGCGTGGCCGTACGGCCGCCCGGCACGGTGCTCGCCACTCCGAGCCAGGGGGTGAAACCGACGAGCAGCGAGCCGAGGGCGAGGGCGATGAGCAGAGGGGAACGGCGCAATGCTCCGGCAACCGCTCTGAGACGTCTGGCCTGCAATCGGACCTCCTGGGCGAACCGTGAACCGCGGGCTCCCCGAACATAGGCCAGAACAGTGCAACTCAACCATGGAAAACAGGAGTTGTCCGACTCGAACCGCTCCGGCCGGACCTGTCGAATCAGGCTCCCTGGCCGCCCGCCCCGCCGGCGCAGAGCGGCCGGATCTCCTCCAGCACGTCCGGGTAGTGCTCTCCGCACGCGTGCAGGGCGTGCCACACCGCGTCCAGGGCCGCCTTGAGCGGGTCGGGATCGGCGGCGGCGAGCACGGCCGGCAGGGCGAAGTGAGGCTGCGAGATCGGTCCGGGGACGTACGGCGTACGAGCGGGGTGCGTGAGCTCCATGTCGATGAACGGGGCGGCGACACGCCTGACACCTGCGGCCGCTGCCCCGAGTTTGTCGTCGGGCGCGACCGGTCGGGGGCCGTCCGGCAGGCGGCCGAGCCGGTAGTGCTTCGCTCCGTCGTCTCCCGGCTCCTCGGCCAGGACCCATGCCCATCCGGCGGGCGCCGGGGGAAAGTAGGGCGGGCGCTCCGGGGGCATGGCACCCCGCACCGTCGGCCCCTGCGGGAGACGGGTGGAGCGCAGGGTCTCCCACATACGGGCTTCGTCATCGAACGGCGGCGGAAGCCGATCTCCGTCCACCAGCGCGGCAAGCGCCCCGGCCACCCACGGCACAGCGGCCAGACCGGCCGCCTCGCACGCCCGGCGCGCGGCCAGCAGCGCCACCGAACGCTGCACCCCGGCTTCGGTGTCACCGAGCGCGTGCACCAGGTCGCTGTCGAAGTCGAGAAGTCCCAGGACGTTGCTCCCGTGCACACCGAGCAGCTTCTCGCTCGGCATCCTTCCGCCCCACTGCCACCTCTCGTAGTGCAGCCGCTCCTCCGCGGCCCGTTCCCCGTCCGCCATCGACCCGTGCACAGATCCCCCCCTCGTCGCCACGGCCTCTCAAGTCCCTGCCGGACGGGCCGCTCCACGTCACGCATCATCCCGGACACCAGTGACAGCGAACCGCCGGATCGTCGTCGCTGCTTCGCGCCGGATTCCGCCCGTCGCACGTGTGCGGTCGAGTCCGGCTGGACGGCGCCCCTGGGACCTTGCCCCCCCCCACGCTTGCCCCTGCGACCGCGACCGCGCCCACCGAGAAGGGCGCGGCGGAGTCTTGCGCGGCGGCGGCGTGAGGCAGTAGACACGAGAGGTGACTGAACAGTAGTTCAGTAGCGAGCGTGCCACAGCGGAGCACCCAGGGGCACGGAGGCGACTCCGCAGGATGCCCCGGCCGTAGGGCACGGTTCGGGTTGCCGTGGGTCACCACGGAGAACGGATCAGGCCATATCAATCCTTACCGCGCAGACGGGGCCGAATCATCGGGCGTCGCGTTACGCTCCCCCCCATGTCAAACATGAACATGCCAACTCCGGAGGCCCGCCTCGGGGTGCGCCCACGGTTCGCGGCGGGCTCGCCCGGGACCGCCGCCTTGCACAGCGCCCGACGATGGGGCCTCCTCCTCCTGCTCACCCTGGGCCTCCTCGCGACCCCTGCCCTCGCCGGTGCCGCGCCTCCACCCGCACCCACCCGCGCGTCGGCGTCGGCAGCGCAACCGAACAGCGCTGCCGTGGCACAGGCCAGGGCGCGCTGGGGCGACCGGCGGCTGGACGAGGTCACCTTCCTCGGCACGCACAACGCGTTCACCAACTACGAGGACTCGCGGTGGAGTTCGGTCTCCCAGTCCGAGTCGATACGTCACCAGCTCGACAACGGGGTGCGCGGCCTGAGCCTGGACACCCACTGGTACGAGCGCAGCACGTGGTTGTGCGTCATCAGCTTCGGCAGCGACTGCTACCCGAGCGACGTCTACCTCTGCCACGGGGACTGCAAGACCTTCGCCGGGGCCACGTACGCACTGCCACGGCAGACGTTCCACGGCACCGTGCAGACGGTGGTGGACTTCCTCAACGCCAACCCCCAGGAGGTCGTCACCCTCTTCCTGGAGGACTACGTCAGCGCCCAGCAGCTGGGGAACTCGCTGAGCCGGGTCCGCGGACTGGACCCGCTGCTCTTCCGGCCCGACGCGTGGAACGTCCGCGCACAGGGGTGGCCGAGGATGACCGACCTCGTCGGCTCCGGCAAGCGCCTGCTCGTCTTCAGCGACGCGCCCGACCGTGAGCAGCTGGGCGTCATGTACGACAAGGCCTGGACCGTCAGCAACTTCTGGAGCCTGGGCGACCTCGGCAACGACGTCTCCTGCGTCACCCGCTGGTCCGACGTACCCCTGGACCGCCAGGAGCCGGGATTCCGCCGGCTCTTCACCATGAGTCACCACCGCAACGTGCCCACGGTCATCAACTCCGCCCTCGACAACGGCACCAAACTCCGCGACCGCATCACCCAGCAGTGCCGCCCGGCGGCCGGCGGCCGAGACCCGAACTTCGTCTCCGTCGACTTCCACCGGATCTCCGACAGCAGCGGTCACACACCGGCCTCCATCGTCGCGGAACTGAACGCCCGCAACTGACGCCCCGTCCTCATCGCCACCACGGCCCGCCCGCCCCAGCTCACGCCGGGCGGGCCAAGCCGGTCGCCATCAACCGATGAAGGTACGCGGCTCCACGCTCACGAGACCTAGGACGACCGCGACCACAGCAGGCGCTGTACCTGGACCGAGCCCGCGAGCCAGTGCTGGGGCCGCCGAAGGGGCATGATGGCCACATGGACGACCTGATCGCGTTCCTCCGCGCCCGCCTCGCCGAGGACGAGCAGACCGCCCGCGCGGCCAAGCCGGGCCCCTGGCACACGGACGGCGGCGGCGACGTCTACGCCACCCACCCGACCGACATCGTCGCGGCTCCCACCGACAGCGCCGATCACATCGCCCGCCACGACCCCGCGCGCGTGCTGGCCGAGGTCTACTCCAAACGTCAGCTGCTCGACACCTCCGCTGCCGCCTGCGCACCCACCTGTGCCGGCCTCGGCAAGCACTCCTTCGACAGAACCTGCGCGCTGCGATGGATGGGGCCTGTCGAGGAGACCGACGGAGTCCAGTGGGTGCGCGACGACACCGGAGCCCGATTCGCAGCCCCGCCGGTGACACCTGCATGGGTCCTCCGGATGCTCACCCTGCCCTATGCCCGTCACCCGGACTACCGCGCCGCTTGGCAGTCCTAGGGGTGTCCGCAAGGCCAGTCGGGGAGCCGAAGCCCTCCGGCTCCCCGTAGGAGCCCGCCGTCGGGCCGTCACACGATGCGGTGGCCGGCCGACAGCCGGTGGGCATGCACCCCGGCCCCACCTCCGCAACGCGTCAACGGGTCACAGGCCGGCGACGTCCCTGACTTTCTTGACTGCCGAATCCAGCGCGTCCACGACGGCGTTGCGCTTTCTGGCGGTTGCCGCCCGGTCGGCCGGCACCAGCCGCTCCGCGGTCTGTACGGCGTAGGCGTCCGGGTCGCCGAAGGCAGTCCGAGGGTGCTCGCCCGTATCCGCGCAATGGATCGTGACCTCCTTGACCGCCTGGAGTACGACCGGCCGGTCCACGCCCGGCTGCATGGCCAGTCGCACCTGGAAACGCGCCATCCACCGATCGCGGTCCTTCTCCCCCGCCGCGTCCGTCTTCGGGTCCTTCTCCGTCATGTGCTCTCCCGGCGATCGGCGACCATCCCTCGCCAAGAGGGACGCCGGGTGAGCGGAGGGGGTTGCGATGGCGCGCGTCCGATGGGGCCCAAGGGGTGGCCGAGCACGCAGTCATGTTCACGAACCACCGCCGCACCCCGGTCCTCGCAGCCCGCCCGGCCGGGTTCCCGGGCGAAGGGTGCGGCGGGTACGCCCGTCAGCCGCCCGAGGAGAGGCGATGCTCCAAGGCTCGCGGCAGCGGGTAGACGCGCTCCGCGGGGAGCAGCCGCTGGGCTTGCGCGGCGTGCCCGGACCGGGTCAGGTCGGCGGCCTTGCGGACCTGCGGAGTCAGGTCGGTCAGACGGACGATCCAGTCGTCGGTGAACGTACGCGTCAGATGACGGCTGATGCCGACCTGGATGCTGTAGTGGTTGAGCGCCGCGCCGCGTGACGTGCGCTCCGGGTCCCACTGGACGTGGACGGCCGCCTCGGCGACGGCCGCCGGGTGGGCCGTGGTGAGGACGGCCCGGGAGAGCGCGTCCTCGAAGCCCTCCCTCGTCATGCGCACCGCGAGGACGCGTTCCTGACCCGGTTTGCGGCCCCAGTTGCTCCGGTGCATGAGCCACAGGAACGACGGCTTGATCCACGTCATCCGGTGGAAGGAGAACGGCGCGACGAACCGGCCCGCGCGCAGCGCCGCGTCGGCGATGGCAGGCGGGTACGCCTGGTAGACCACGATCGTGTGAGCATCGTAGTCGGCACGGATCTGGTACGGGGGCGCCATGCGCAGGACCCTGCCATCCGGTGCCGGGGTCCCGCGAACCGTTTTCGAGCCCTGGGGCGAGGCGGGACGGTGCGCCGTGGTGCGGCGACTACCGCGCGACGCCGAGGAATCCGCCCTCTCCGGGCACGCTGGGGCCGACCCGATTCCTTCCGCCTCCAGAGCGGTCGGGGCATGTCGTCCTGTTCGTCCGACTGTTCGCCCGGGCGCCATTGGCTCGACAAATGACGGCGGCCTCGGCGTAGTTGACGCGCGTCGACCGGGCCGTCAGTCTCGGGGGGACCCGTACCCCTGGGTCACCTCGGACTCGTGAGGCCATGGAGGATTGATGTCCCGACACCGCTCGCGTTCCCTGCCCCTACGCCTGCTTCTCTCGTTTGTCATGATCATGGCTGCCTCGGTGGGCGGTGTGGTCGCCACCGCCGGCACCGCGCAGGCCGACGGCTGCTACACCTGGTCGCGCACCCTCTCCCAAGGCGCCTCCGGCGCCGACGTCACCGCGCTGCAGATCCGTGTGGCCGGATACCCCGGCTACGGTGGCGTGCTGGCGATCGACGGCGCCTACGGCCCCGGAACGGCAGCCGCCGTCAAGCGCTTCCAGGCCGCCTACGGGCTCGCCGCCGACGGTGTCGCCGGCCCGGCGACCTTCAGCAAGATCTACGCCCTCCAGGACGACGACTGCACTCCCCTCCACTTCTCCTACGCCGAACTGAACACCTGCAACTCCACCTGGGCAGGCGGCGCCGTCAGCGCGGCCACCGCCAAATCCAACGCCCTGCGCACGATGTGGAAGCTCGAAGCCCTGCGTCACGCCCTCGGCGACCAGAGCATCCGCGTCACCAGCGGCTTCCGCAGCCAGGCATGCAACAACGCGGTCGGCGGTGCCGCCTCCAGCCGCCACCTCTACGGTGACGCGGCCGACCTGGGCTCCGGGCCCCACTCACTCTGCCGACTGGCCCAGCAGGCCCGCAACCACGGCTTCAACGGGATCCTCGGCCCGGGCTACCCCGGACACAGCGACCACACCCACGTCGACCACCGCAGCGCCCGCTTCTGGTCGGCCTCCGGCTGCGGCATCTGAGGACACGGCGGGCCCTCCCGCTCGCGAGGGGTGGCTGCCCAGCCGGTCCGCGCCCGTGCCGGAGGCGTCTGACATCTCGCCCTGCGGCGGACTCCCCCAGCAGGGGGCGACGGGGCTGCGAGGCGGGGTGGCAGGATGACACGGTGTGGGACTCTCTGCGTGAACCGTGGCTGCGTGGCATCGCCTTCAATCCGGCGGCACCCGCCGAGGTACTCCTCCGCCTGCTGGAGGGAACGGCTCGTGCGGCCGGCCTGCTGATGTGCGAGGGCCGCGACCTGCCCGACGCCGCCCTGGACGCGGCCCTGCGTCATCCGGACCGCAGCGTCCGCCGTTCGCTCGCACGCAACCGGCACGTCGACCCGGCGCGGCTCGCCCCCTTGGCGTCGGACCCGGCGGGAAGCGTCCGCGGGTGGCTCGCGGGCGGCCTCCGTGACTTCCCCCGCCGGGTCCGGCCGCTGCCGGACGACATCCTCGTCACCCTGCTGACCGCCCAGGACGGAGGCGAGGACGGCAAGGTCACCGCGAGGGAGATCATCGCGGAGCTCGACTCGTCCCGGCAGATCCCGCTCTCCTTCTTCCGCTCCATGGCCGACCACGAGCGCCCCGAACTCCGGACCGTCGCCACCTGGAGGTGGCACTCACTCACCCCGGGGCAACGGGCCACACTGCTCGCGGACCCTGACGCCACCGTCCGGGAATCGGCGTGGGACCGGAACTGGAGGCTGGACCCTGACCGCGTGGAGGCGGCGCTGCCGACCTACGGTTCACCCGAAGCGCTGCTCGACAGCTGCGCCCTGTCCCCCGCGCTCGTCGAGCAGTGCTTCGCCGCCGGCTCGGTCCGCCCCCTCACCCGCAACGAGCACACCCCGGCCTCCGCCGTCGCCCGGCTCGCCCGCCATCCCGAAGCGGACATCCGTGCGTTGATCGCCGCCCGGCCCGATCTGGGGCCGGACCTGGTCGCGGAGCTGAGGGAGGACGCGGACGAGGACGTGCGGAGGTCCGCCCGACTCCACCCCTTCCCCCGCACCTGGGCCGAGTACCGGGCGATCCGGTGGGTCATCGGGCACGGTGCCGACTGCTCGTGCCCCCTCACCGAGCCTTTTCTCGAGTCGCGTACGCACCCGGCCATAGGGCCGTCGCCCGACTGGTTCGCCCGCTGCGCGGTCTCCGAGGAACCGGTCCTCCGCCGGGTCGCGGCGAGCTGGCCGGGGCTGCCGGCGGAACTCGTCGAGGAGCTCGCGCGGGACGACGACGAGGAGGTGAGGATCCGGCTGGCCGGCCACCACCCGCTGGCTCCGCCCCACCTCCTCACGGAGGTCTTCGTCACCCGTCCCGCTCACCGCCCGCACCTTCTGGCTCTGCCCGCGTTCCCCCGTACCGGCTGGGCTCACCTCGTCTGCCACCCGGATCCCGAGGTACGGGCACTGGCCGCCGCCGATCCCGCCACGCCCCGTCCCCCGCTGGACGACCCCGACGCCTCGGTGCGCCGCGCGGCCGCGGTCAACCCCCACCTGTCACCGGAGATCCTGGAGGGCCTCCTGGCCGACCCTGGCATGGCCGAGGCCGCCGCAGCCAACCCGAGCCTCCCGGTGGCACGCATGCACGACCTGCTCGATCGCTGCCTGACGGACACCGGCACGCCGCCGACGGCCGGGGCCTCCCCGCGCTGAAGAGAAGTCCGTGCGGCGCGAAACTGCTGCGTGCATCACGCGAACGCCCCCTCGGAGGGGGTGGCGGGTGGGCGGGGTGGGCCGGATGAAGCATGCGGCGCTGCTGCCGCCCCCTCCCCTGGGGTCCCGTTCCGTCGGTTCAGGAATCGAGTACGGCGGCGACGGCTTCGACCTCCACGAGCTGGCCGTCGTAGCCGAGCACGGTCACGCCCAGCAAGGTGCTCGGCACGTCGTGGTCACCGAAGGCGTCTCGGACGACCCCCCACGCCTTCACCAGATCCTCCCGCCGGTGGGAGGCGACGAGAACGCGGGTGCTGATGACGTCGTGCAGGGACGCTCCCGCGTCCGCCAGAGCGGTCAGCATGTTCTCCACGGCCTTGGCCGCCTGCCCCGCGACGTCCCCGATCGCCGCGGTGGACCCGTCCTCGTTCAGGGGACATGCTCCGGCCAGGAAGATCAGCCGCGACTCGGCCGGGGCCGTGGCCGCGTAGGCGTACGGGGCGACATCGGACAGGGAGGCGGAACGGATCAGGGTGACAGCACGCGGCACGGGGTTCCTTTCGCAGAATTTCGGGGGCCTTGGCCATCAGGACCTTCTCAGAGGTCCACTCGGCGTACGACGCATTTTCGGGGCGCGGCGTCCGGTACTCCGTACCGCTCCCCACTCCCCTGCTGCCAGGCGCCGCTTCTCCGGCCGCTCCCCGATCCGGCCTGATCGACAAGACACCCCCTAGGCAGGCGCGACGGTCGCGTGCCAGCATGACGCGGTGACAAAGATCATCAAGGGGGGAAACCTGCCGGTCCCCGGGCAGGTGTGGCGCATCGCGGTCGTCCGGCGGGCCGCCGGCGACGGAGTGCCGCAGGTGGACGCATCGGCCCTCCTGCTCGACGCCACGGGCAGGGTCAGGGGAGACAGTGACCTCGTCTTCTACAACCAGCTGACCCACCCGTCGGGCGCCGTGCGCCACATCGGACAGGTGGGCGACGAGCAGCAACGCGTCGTCGACTGGCTGGAGGTCGACACGGCGCTCGTGGAACCCTCCGTCCACCGCATCGTCATCGGCGCCTCGACCGACACGGGGACGTTCGGCCAGGTGCCGGGCCTCCACATACGGACGATGAGCGCCAGTACCGGGGAGCAGCTGGCGCTGTACGAGGTCGACGACGCGAGCACCGAGACGGCTTTCGTGCTCGGCGAGTTCTACCGGCGCGACGGGGCCTGGAAGTTCCGCGCCGTGGGCCAGGGGTGGGACTCCGGCCTCGTCGGCCTGGCGGAGGATTTCGGCATCGAGGGCCGGGACCCCGACGAGACCACGCCCGAGGACGTACCCGCCCTCGAAGACGCGACCGCACCCGAAGAGGAGAAGGCGTCCGAGGGCGCCGCGCCGGAGGACATCCCCGAGGTGCTGCTGGCCAAGGTGCGGCAAGCCGAGGCCGCCGTCCCCGCGCGGGTGGTCGATCAGGACCCCGTGCGCACCGGCCCGGTGTCGGGCATGGCTGCCTTCGGCGAGGACTTCCCCGAATACGTCCGCAGCGGCAAGGGCAGCAAGAGCTTCACGGTCGACGTGACGATCCCGGCCGGCTACGTGCTGGTCGACTCCGCCCGCAGGGGCGACGGCTACTTCAGCGTGCACAGCAGGGACAAGCACGGCAAGGACGACGCCCTCCTCGCGAACACGACCCTGGAGGACTTCGAGGGCCGGGCCGTGCTGCACCACCACGGCCGGGGCCCCCTGCGCCTCCGCGTCAGTGCTGCGGACCGTGAGTGGACCATCGCCATCCGTCCGGTGAGCGTCGTGGAGGAACTCGGCCGGGGCGCGAAGGGCCGGGGCGCGGACGTGCTGCTCCACACCGGGCCCGCCGGCCGGCTGACCTCCCGGCTCCACACCTACAGCCACGCGTACTTCCACGTGCACGGCATCGAGCCGGACGGCCGCGACTGCCTGCTCGCCAATGTGGCGAGCAGGCGCCCCAAGGACACGAGGGAACTGCCCGAGGGTCCCTTGCTCGTCCAGGTCGCCAGCGCCGAGGGCGACTGGACCGTGGAGGTCCGCCCGCCGAAGGAGAGGGGCTCGGGCAGGTTCTGGCGGCGAGCCGCGTGCTAGGTGTCTTGCCGATCATGCCGGGCTCGCGGTGTCTGGCGCCGCGGCTCACGGTGGGGGTGATCGTCCTGTGACGCGGGAGCCGGGCTGTCGTCCCGCCATGGACCCGCTGACGTTCGACGACGAGGACCTGCATCTGCGCGTGGATCGGGGGGTGTTCGGGCTGTTCAGCACGGGGTGCTCCGAGCTCCGGGTACCGCTCCGGTGGCTTGGGGCCCTGGTGCACTTAAGGAAGCCCGACAAGTCCGGCCCGTTGTGCATCGGCTCCGTACGCACTCCGGACGCCGCACTGTACGGAACAGATCGTCCTGCCGTCTGGCACCTCACCTCGCCTGCCCGTCGCGTGCCGCCGGCCGACGAGCTGTCGTTCCGGGCGTACTTCACCGAGCCGGCCGCGCTCACCGACCGGCGAGTGGCCTGATGGGGCGTCTGCCGAGCCGGGAATCTTTCGGCGACGAAGACCGTGAGTGCCAGATCTACGTCGCCGCTCCCGGCCGGGATCGCTTGATGGAGAGGCTGGCAGCAACTCTGAACGTGCCGCTCGGACCGGGTCATGTGATCTCGTACGGATGCGTCGAGGCGGAGTGGGACCGCAACGACTACGAAGGCACGGGCGCCGACGCGGAATTTCTGGACTGGCACTCGCTCCTCGTCTGCCAGCCTCGTCGCGGCGCCTCGCCATCTGAGGTCGTCGC
This sequence comes from Streptomyces sp. NPDC104202, assembly GCF_055584185.1. Classification (NCBI taxonomy): domain Bacteria; kingdom Bacillati; phylum Actinomycetota; class Actinomycetes; order Kitasatosporales; family Streptomycetaceae; genus Streptomyces; species Streptomyces sp. NPDC104202. The sequence goes on from NZ_JBVJMN010000001.1 coordinate 105,225, forward strand.
GGACACGGCAGCGGTTCTGGAAGCGGTCCGGGAGGCCGGCTACCGGGCCGTCCCCGTCTGCGACTACGAGGAGCTTCTGCCCAAGCCGGGCACCTGAGCTGCGGCGGCACCTCCGCCCGCCACACGGCAGGCCGCCGCGCTGCGGCCACTGCCGGACGCGAGGGGCAGCTCGTCGAGAACCAGCCTCGGCTTGTCGTGGCGGGCGATCGCTTCGCACAGCCCCTGGGCGCAGGCGAGGTCGTATCCGTCGACACTGCTCAGGCGTCTCGATGCGGTGGACAGCCCTTCGAGGAAGGCTGCTGGATTCTTGCTTGCTTGCCGAACCTCCACTCCCACGACGCAGCAGGTCAAAGGCTGGAACGGCGGCCGCCGAAGGTGGTCGCCCGTCACACTGGTCCCGGGCGGGAGTCTCCGGGGTGGATCATCAGCCCGCGATCACTTAGCGTCTGCCGTGGAGGGCCACTGGAACAAGGGCAGTGGACCGTAGGCGGCTTCGAGGAGTGCTGTGGATCTCGGCTCGGTGATCATCGCGGTCGTAGGTGTGGCCGGGACGCTGGGAGCGTCGCTGCTCACGCAACGCGGTTCCGAACGGGCGAAACGCCGGGAGATGGAACTGGTGCGCGACCATGAGGAGGCGCGCGAGAACCTCTCACGTCGCCGCACCTGCTACGTGGAACTCAACCGGGACGCACGTCAGTTCACCACGACACTCAACCAGTTCCTGCATGTCATGCAGGAACAGCGGATCGAGGAGTCCTACCGGACCGCGCTCGACGAGGCGAAGAGAGCCCATCGCGACACGTACTCCCAGGCGCAGATGACCGCCCCTGATGACGTCCTCCGGAGTGCGAGCGCGGTCAACAGGGCCCTGACCGACGTCTACGGCCAGATCAAGCGGCTGGAGCGCGGAGAGCCGGAGCCTGGGGAGACGATGGCCGCCGCGTTCCGTGCCCAGCGGGAGGTGTGGGAGTTGCTGCGGACCATGAGGACCGTGATGCGCCAGGATCTCGGCGTGGTCATGGGCAGCAGTCCGTCTCCTCCGGAGCTCGTCTGAGGGCGGGGGGATCACCGGACCGTACCCGCGGGCGACCTCCGCGCCGACGCCGAGGTCTGGGGAGGTTCCATGATGCCGAGCAACGGGGCTGTCCCTGGCCGCCGGTCGACCCGCGGGGCCCACGACCTTGAGTTCGCCTCCGATCGCGCTCCCCGGCCGCCGCCGCCCGGGCCCTGGCGGCGTCAGTCGGGTGGCGCGGGGGTTCTCATCGGTCCTGGAGGGATTCCAGGAGTTCTCGGGCGCGGGTCAGGATCGTGACGTCGACGGCGTCTCCGAGGTCGACGGCCTGGTGGAGGCAGGTGCGGGCCTGCTGTGTCTCGGCCAGTTCCGTGAGGGCCTCGGCGAGGCCCAGGAGCGCGCTGCCGCGCATGTGGGGCATGGCGATGCGGTGGAACTGGTCCACCGCCTCGCGGTGGTGGTGGGCGGCCTGGGGCCACTGGGCGAGGAGGGCGTGGTCGAGGCCGAGGGCGTAGGTGGTGTGGGCGCGGGTCATGGCGGCGACGTGCTCGCTCACCGGGCGGTCGGGGGCGTCGAGGAAGGTGATGATGCGCTGGTGCTGTGTCTGGGCTTCCTCGACGTGTCCGAGGAAGCGCAGGGAGGAGCCGTAGGTGACCAGGGCGCCCAGCCAGCCTTCGCGGTCGTCGGCCTTCTCGTACAGCTCCACCGAGGCGCGGGCCTTGTCCGTGGCGGCCTGGGCCTCGCCGAGTTTGCGGTGGGCGACGGCCGCGTGGGAGAGGGCGGACGCCTGCTGGGGGACGTTTCCGGCGCGGCGCGCGCTGCGGAGTCCTTCGTCGGTCCGGTCGATGGCCTCGCGGTACCGGTGATCGCACTCGATGAGGGCCCAGGCGTGCATGTTGTGGTGGAACGCCTGTTGGTCCGGGTCGCCGAGGACTGTGGCGGACCGGCTGGACAGGTCGTACACCTCGGACCAGTGGCCCCAGAAGACCCACAGGTCGCAGAACCATTCCATGGCGTCCGCGGTGTCGACGACCCGGGTGTGTTCGCCCTTGTCCGCCGCGCTGCGCAGGGCGGCGAGCCAGGCGGGGGCCTCGGTCTGGAGCCATGCCCGGGCCGCTTCGGCGCTGTCGAGGGTGACGAGCCCCTGCCAGGAAGACGGCGGGGCACCGTACTTGAGCTTGAACCACCGGCCGGCGACCAGCGCCGTCTCCAGGAGCCAGGCCCGTAGGCGCTCTTCGGCCGCGTCGCGCGCGTCGGGTTCCTCCTCACGGGCCAGGCGGGCGCGGGCGAACAGGCGGAGCAGGTCGTGCAGTTGGTGGCGGCCGGTGTAGGCGGCCTGGAGCAGGCCGGCCTCGACCAGTTCCTCCATGACGTCCTCCGCCTCGGCGAGGCTCGTGCCGGCGAGGGACGCGCCGTAGGCGGCGGTCATGTCCGGGCCCGGGACGAGACTGAGCAGGCGGAGCAGGCGCGCCGCCTCGGGGGTGAGCTGCCGGTAGGACAGGGCGAACGCGGCTTCCACGCGGACGTCGCCGGCGGACAGCGCGCTCAGGCGGCGCTCCTCGTCGGACAGGCGGCGGACCAGGTGGTCGACGCTCCACGCGGACCTGACCGTCAGCCAGTTGCCCGCGACCCGGAGGGCCAGGGGCAGGCGACCGCACAGTTCGGCCACCTGAGCCACCGCGTCGGGTTCCGCGTCCGCCCGGTCCCGGCCGAGGATGCGGCCGAGCAGTGCGACGGCCTCGTCCGGTGTCATCTCGGAGAGCGCCAGCCGGTCGACTTCCGTGAGTCCGGTCAGCGGGCTGCGGCTGGTGACCAGCACGAGGCTCCGGCCGCCCGTCGGCAGGAGGGGACGGACCTGCTCCTCGTCGCGGGCGTTGTCCAGCACCACCAGGCAGCGGCGCTCGCTCAGCAGGGTGCGGAGCAGCCCCTCGTGCCCGGCGGTGCCCGCCTGCCGCAGCCGGCGGTCGGGCACGCCGAGGGCCTTCAGCAGCTTCAGCAGGGCCTCGCCGGGTGCGACGGCTCCGTCGACCCCGTGGAGGTCGACGACGAGGCATCCGTCGGGGAACGCGTCCACCAGATCGGCCGCCGCCTTGAGCGCGAGGGTGGTCTTCCCGCATCCCGGAGGGCCGGAGACGACCGCCACGGGGCCGCCGGCTCCGGCGCCGGTGCGCTCGGCCAGTTCCGTGAGCCGTTCCAGCTCGGGGCCGCGGCCGGTGAAGTCCCTTACCGTGCGGGGCGGTACGGCCGTGCCGGCGACCGCGACGGTACGCGTGGGACGCCCTGCCCGGCCGGCGGCCAGCAGGTCGTCCCGTACCGCGTCGGAGAGGCCCAGCCCTTCCGCCAGCGCCATCACGGTGCGCCGCTGCGGGACCCGACTGCGCCCGCGTTCCATGTCGCCGATGGCCCGGACGCTCACGCCCGACGCCGTGGCCAGCTCCTCCATCGTCAGACGTGCCTGCAGGCGCAGGTCGCGCAGGACGGCCCCGAACGGCTTCTCCCCGAACATGTTTCTCCCTGTTCTTCCCGAACCTGAAGAATATGCCCCTGGCGCGGGTGAACGGCGCGAGCGGTGAAGGGACGAACCGCAGGTCACAGCGGTGGCGCGCCCCTCACGCCGGGCCTGTCACACGGTGCCTGTCCCACCGCGTCCGTCCCACCGGACCCGTCACACCGCGTCCGTCACACCGGATGCCTCGGCGGGGCGGGGGTCACTTCGCGAGGAAGGCGAGGAGGGCGGTGTTGACCTCCTCGGCGTGGGTCCAGAGCAGGCCGTGCGGGGCGCCTTCGATCTCGACGTAGTCGGCGGCGGGCAGCGCCTTGTGGAAGGGGCGCGCGGTGCCCTCGGCGGGCAGGATGCGGTCGGCCGTGCCGTGCAGGATGAGGGCCGGCACGTCGACGGCGGGGATGTCGGCGCGGAAGTCGGTGTACCAGGTCGACGGCGCGGCGGAGGCGGCGAAGGAGCCGCCGCGGGCCGCGGTGTCCCAGCTGTTGCGGAGGGCCTCCTCGCTGATGCGGGTGCCGAGGTTCTCGTCGAGGTTGTAGAAGTCGGTGAAGAACGCGGTGTAGTAGGCGTAGCGGTCGGCCTTGACCGCGGCGACGACGCCGTCGAAGAACTCCTGCGGGGCGACGCCGTCCGGGTTGTCGTCGGTCTTCAGCAGGCAGGGCTCCAGCGAGGCGAGGAAGGCGACCTTGGCGACGCGGGCGGAGCCGTAGGTCGCGAGGTAACGGGCGACCTCGCCGGTGCCCATGGAGAAGCCGACGAGGACGGCGTCGTTCAGGTCGAGGGTCTCCATCAGGGTGTGGAGGTCGGCCGCGAAGGTGTCGTAGTCGTAGCCGGTCGTCGGCTGGGACGACTGCCCGAACCCGCGGCGGTCGTAGCTGATGACGCGGTACCCGGCGTCGAGCAGCGCGGCCGACTGGCGCTCCCAGGAGCGACCGTCGAGCGGGAAGCCGTGGATGAGGACGACGGGCTGTCCGGCGCCGTGGTCCTCGTAGGAGAGGTCGATGGCGGTGGTGTTCTCCTGGCCCACGGTGATGTACGGCATGGCTGGTCTCCTCGGTGCGAAGGGGTGTTCCGTGCCTCGGTGCGGCACGCGACGCCGTCACGTTAGGTCCGGGAGGGAGCGGGCAGTTGCCGTGTCACGCACGGCGTCTTGCCCGTGAGCGCAGTCGTCACGGCCCGCCCGGAGCAGCCTGGCCGGCATGGGTCCGGGCGGCGCGGGCCAGGCCGGGGGCCCGGGCCGCGCGGCGCCAGGTCGGCATGGGCCCGGCCGACGCAGCCCAGGTGGCATGGCCCCAGGCCGGCATGGCCCCAGCTCGGCGCGGCCCCGGGTCGACGTGGCCTCTCTTTCTGCCATTCCTGCCTGTGGTTCTGCCTGGAGGCGGGAATCGCCCGCTGTTTGGCTGTGTGGTGCGGGCGGACACCGGGCCCCGCCGATGCGGTCCGGTCGCGCTCCGGCGCGTCCGCCGCCCGTACGACGATCCGCCCGGCCGTGCCGGGCACCGGCCGCCACGGTCCCGGGAGCACAGCGTCCTGGTCCCGTCCGTCGCGGCCGCGGAGCCGCTTCCCCGACCGGAGAACAAGTTGAGCTTGGTGTTGACGACGGCCTCCGTCCCCGACCGGGACAAGGTCGCGTACTGGAACGACGCGGTGAGCAGGACGCTCGTGCCCATGACCGTGACCCCCCGGGGTGACGGGCCGTTCGACGGCCGGATCGCCACGGAACGGCTCGGCTACCTCCAGGTCTCCACCGTGGAGGCCGACGCGGAGCGGGTCAGCCGCAGCCCGGCGCAGATCGCGGGTTCGTCCGAGGCCCTGGTGGCGGTCGGGGTGCAGGTGTCCGGCACGGCCGTGCTCGTCCAGGACGGCCGGCGGGCCGAGGTGGGCGAGGGCGACCTGGTGGTGTACGACACGACCCGCCCGTACAGCTTCGACTACCCGGAGCGCTTCGCCACGCACGTGTTCCAGCTGCCGCGCCGCGCGCTGGGCGTCGCGGACGGCGACATCCGGCAGGTCACGGGGCGGGCCATCGGCACCGGGGACGGGTTCGGCGCGATGCTGCTCCCGTTCCTCGGGTCGCTCGCCTCCTCCTCGTCCGGGGGCTACCCGCCGGCCGTGGCGAACCGGCTGGCCGGCAACGTGGTCGACCTGTTCGCCACGCTGATCGCGGAGCGGGCCCATCCTGACGGCACGGAGGCGGAGGCGCGGAGCCATCTGGTGCTGCGCGTCCTCGACCACATCAACCGGAACCTGGGCGACCCGGATCTGTCCCCGGAGCGGATCGCCCAGGCGCACCGGATCTCCGTCCGCTATCTGCACCGGCTGTTCGAGCGCGAGGGGACCACCGTCGGACGGCTCATCAGGCAGCGGCGGCTGGAGGAGTGCAGCCGCGAGCTGGCGCGGCGCGGCAGGGCGGCGCCGACCGTGTCGGCCGTGGCCCAGCGGTGGGGTTTCGTGAACCCGGCGCACTTCAGCCGGGCCTTCCGCGCCGCCTATGGCGTCTCGCCCCGTGAGTGGCGCAGTCTGCGCACCGCGCAGGACGCTCCGGGGCCGTCTCCGGCGGTGTGCCCGGCACCGGGACGGGCCGCCGGGCCCGGCGGCGAGGTCGCGGGCCGTGACCGGGAGGGGGCTGACCTTCGGGCGTCCAGCGGGTAAGGTCCCCGCTCGGAGCCGCGCCGCCCGCCCGTGTCCGCGGCGGCGGCGCCTCGGCGGCCGTCGGCCTCGCCCGACTCGCGGCGACGCCCTGGTGAGGGCCTCCGGCGCCTCGCGTCCCCCGCTCGACCAGGCACCCCGGTGCATCGAAACGCCCTTTCGCTTCAGGCCCTTCCGGCAGGAGACCGTGTGACCGACTTCCTCCCTCCGTCCACGCGGCGCCCTGTCCTCGACCTGGCCACGCGGGCGTTCGTGGATCGGCACGCCCGCCTCCCGCCGGTCCACGGCATCGACCCGGAGCGGGCCCGCGGACTTCTCACGCGCCTGCTGGGGCAGGGTGCGCCGGCACCGTCCGACGACGAGGAGACCTCCGTCGAATGGTTCGCGCTGCCGGGCGGGCCGACCGGCCGCGTGCGGGTGCAGGTCGTCAGGCCCGCCGACAGTGTCGGGGACGTTCCCGTCGTGCTGTTCCTGCACGGGCTCGGCTGGGCGCTGGACGACGCCGCGACCCATGAGCGCCTGGTGCGGGCGTTCGCCCTCGGCACCGACGCCGCCGTGGTCCTCGTCGCGTACGAGCGCGCCCCGGAGGCGCGGTATCCGGTGGCGGTCGAGCAGTGCTACGCGGTCGCCCGGTGGATCGGCGAGCACGGCGGCGAGATCGGCCTGGACGGCGGCCGGATGGCCGCCGTGGGCTACTCGGCGGGCGGCAACCTGGTGGCGGCGCTGACGCTGCTCGCGAAGGAGCGCGGCGGGGTGCGGCTGCTCCAGCAGGTGCTGCTGTGCCCGGTGACCGACGCGGGCTTCGACACCCCGTCGTACGAGGAGTTCGCCGAAGGCTACTTCCTGGGCGGCGCCACCATGCGCTGGTTCTGGGACCAGTACCTGCCCGACGTGGGGCAGCGGGAGCAGGCCACCGCGTCACCGCTGCGGGCGTCCCTGGACCAGCTGGCCGGGCTTCCCCCCGCGCTGGTGGTCACGAGCGAGGCGGACGTGGTGCGCGACGAGGGAGAGGCGTACGCGGCGAGGCTCCGCGCGGCCGGCGTGCCGGTCGTCTCGATGCGCTACCACGGGACGGTCCACGGCTTCATGGTGCTCGACCCGCTGCGCGGGACGGACGCCGCCCGCGCCGCGCTCGTCCAGACCCTCGACACCGTGCACGTGGCGCTGCACCGGTACCGCGGCTGAACCGCCGCGCGGCGGGTCCCCCTCACGCGGCGGGGAGCGTGTCCAGGAGGTCCTGGGCGGCCCTGAGTTCCTTGTCGTCCGCGGCGTCGCCCAGTGCGAGCGCCTGACGCAGGCAGGAGCGGGCCTCCTCGGTCTCGCCGAGCGCGACGAGGGCCTCGCCGAGGTGGATGAGCTGCTCGGCCTCGCGGTGGCCGATGCCGATGCGGTGCGACTGGATCCGGGCGCTGCGGTAGTGGTCGGCGGCCTGCCGCCACTGCCCCAGCGCGGCGTGGTCGAGCCCGAGCGCCTGGGTCGTGTGGGCGCGGAAGATGTCGGCGACGTGCCCGCTCACCGGGCAGTCGGGCGCGTCGAGGAAGGCCATGACCTTCAGGTGCTGGGTGAGGGACTCCTCGGGGCGGCCGAGCAGACGGAGGGAGCTGCCGTAGAAGCGGACGGCCTGGGGCCAGACCTGGTAGTGGCCGGTTTCCTCCGACAGTCGGATCGCCGCGAGGGACAGCTCCGCCACCTTCTGCGCCTCGCCGAGCTGCCGGTGTCCGCTGGCCGCGTGCACCAGGGCTGAGACCTGCTGGTGGACGTCCTGCGCGCGCCGCGCGTGTGCGAGCGCCTCCTCGGCGCGTTCGATGGCCTCGCGGTAGCGCTGTTCGCAGCTGTTCAGGGCCCAGGAGTGGCAGTTGAGGTGGAAGGCCCGCAGGTACGGGTCGTCCAGCGCCGCCGCTGCCTCGGCGGCCAGGCGGAAGACATCGGGCCAGTGTCCCCAGTGGACCCACAGGTCGCAGAACCACTCCATGGCACTGGCGGTCTCCAGGACCCGGGTGTGCTCCCCCCTGTGGGCGGCGTCGCGCAGGGCGTGGAGCCAGGCGTGTGCTTCGCCCTGGAGCCAGGCGCGGGCCTCGTCGGCGGTCGCCAGCGGGACCAGGCCGCGCCAGGAGGCGGGCGGCGCCCCGTAGCCGGGCCGGTACCAGTGGCCCGCGACCGCCGCCGTCTCCAGCAGCCAGGAGCGCAGCCGGTCCTCGGCTGCCTCCCGCTCGCCGGGTGCCTCCTCGCGGGAGAGCCGGTCCCGGCCGAAGAGGCGGATCAGGTCGTGGAGCTGGTGGCGGCCGGTGAAGGTCGCCTGCAGCAGGCCGGCCTCGACGAGTTCCTCCATGACGTCCTCGGCCTCGAAGACGTCGGTTGCGGTCAGGGCGGCGCCGTAGGCCGTGGTCATGTCCGGTGCCGTCACCAGGCTCAGCAGGCGCAGCATGCGCGCGGCCTGGTGGGTCAGCCGGCGGTAGGACAGCTCGAAGGCCGCCTCCACGCGCACGTCGCCTGCGGTGAGCGCGTGGAGGCGGCGTTCCTCGTCGGCCAGTCGGCGGACGAGGTGGCCGACGGTCCAACCGGAGCGGGCCGTCAGCCAGTTCGCCGCCACCCGCAGGGCCAGCGGCAGCCGTCCGCACAGCTCCGCCACCCGCGCCACGGCGTCCGCCTCCGCGTCCGCCCGCTCCTCCCCCAGGATCCGGCGCAGCAGTTCCACCGCCTCGTCCCGGTCCATCGCCGACAGCGCCAGGCGGTCCACGTCCTCCAGGCCGGTCAGGGGCCTGCGGCTGGTGACCAGGACCAGGCTCCGCCCTCCGGCCGGCAGCAGTGCGCGGACCTGTCGCTCGTCGCGGGCGTTGTCGAGGACCACCAGGCACCGCCGGTCGCCGAGCAGCGCCCGCAGCAGCCCCTCGCGGCCCTGCTGGTCCTCCTGCGCCAGCCGGCGGTCCGACACGCCGAGGGCCTTCAGCAGCTTCAGCAGCGCCTCGCCGGTGTCCACGGGGCCGTCGACCCCGTGCAGGTCCACGACGAAGCACCCGTCGGGGAACGCCCCGGCGAGATCCGCCGCCGCCTTCAGCGCCAGTGTCGTCTTCCCGCAGCCGGGTGGGCCCGAGACGACCCACACGGCCACCTCCTCGCCGGTCGGCGCGCGCTCGGCGGCCTCCCGCAGACGCGCCAGCTCGGGTCCGCGTCCGGTGAAGTCGCCCACCGGCCGCGGTGCGGCGAGAGCTCCGGCCCCCGCGGCGGCGCGGGCCGGCCGGGCCGCGCGCACCGTGGCGAGCAGGGCCTCGCGTTCGCCGTCCGCGAGCCCGAGGCCCTCGGCCAGCGCGACGACGGTGCGCCGTTGGGGGACGCGGCTGCGCCCCCGCTCCATGTCGCCGATCGCCCGGACGCTCACCCCGGACGCCTCGGACAGGTCCTCCATCGTCAGACGGCCCCGGGTGCGCAGTCCGCGCAGGACGGCACCGAACGGCTCTTCCCCGTCCACCACTCCTCTTTCCTCCCGCCCCGAGGAAAGGATACGGCGTGTCAGATGGGACGAAACCGCAGGCCAGCGCCGTGGAACGACAAGGCCGGGCCCACCTGGAGGGGTGGACCCGGCCCGGGCGGGGCACGCGGATCAGTGACCGGCGGCGCGGACCGCCGGGAGGTGCCGGCCTGGACGCGACCGGGGTCGGGCGGTGGACGGCCGGTGTGTCACAGGCCGAAGCGGGCGCGCCTGTCCTCGGGCACCAGGTCGGTGTACGCGGGATGGCGGCCGATCCAGCCCCGGACGAAGGGGCAGTAGGGCAGGACGCGGAGCCCGCGGGCCCGGGCGTCGTCCAGGGCGCCGCGGGCGAGCAGCCCGCCCAGGCCCCGGCCGGCGAAGCGGCTGTCGGTCTCGGTGTGGAGGAAGGCGATCTCGCCGTCCGAGAGGTGGTAGTCGGCGAAGCCCGCGAGCTCGGTGCCGTCGTCGCCGGCGAGGATCTCGTAGCGGGACTTCTCGGGCCGGTCCGTCACCTGCGGTTCCATGGGTGCTCCTGTGCGGTCGTGGTGGTGTGGGCATGGGTACGCGCGCGGGGGTGCGGTCGTCAGAGGGTGCGGCGCACGCCCGCCTGGCGTTCGAGGTTGCGGAGCTGGACGGCGAGATCGCCCTCCACCGCGAGGTGGGCGGGACCGCTGCGGCCGATGGGCAGCACCTGCTCGCCGCGCATGTCCTCGAGCATCAGGGCGAAGGCCGTGTACATCGCGACGAGCGCCACCACGAGGCCGAGCGCACCGGACGTCCGCGTCAGCCACTCGGCGCCCGTGACGCCCGCGAGACCGGTGGCCGCCCAGCGCGGCAGGGACACCGCGAGGACGAGCCACAGGGCGCGCTTGGGCCCGGTGACGGCGGTCATCAGGGCCCCGAAGCACAGGAGGGCCAGGTTGAACACGCCGAGGACCCGGAGGCCGTCGGATGCGCCGGTGAGCATGACGAGCGCGTACGGCAGCCAGCTCCCGGCGAACACCGCCATCAGCGTCGCCGCGATCACGTCGCGGGCGCCGAAGGCCAGGACGCTCACCAGGAGCTGGAGGACGAAGGCAGGGAGCACGGTGAGGGCGACGGCGGCGCGGGCCGTCTCGTCGAAGAGACCGAGCTGGAGGCAGCCCGTCATCACCGAGGCGATGGCGATGGTGAAGAAGCCGAGCGGCATGGGCGAGGCGATGGGACGCAGGTTGATCCGCGTCATCGACCGGAGGTCCGGTTCGAAGCGGCGCTCCGCGGGAGCGTCCGGCGGGGTGGTCGGGGCTTCGCCGTCGCCGCCGGCGGCGACGGGAGAGGCTTCGGTCATCGGAGGGGGCTCTCTTTCGGTGCGCGCGAGGCGGGTGGGGTGGGGTGGGGTGGTGGGGCTTCCGCGCGCGCGGCGGGGTCGGCGTACGCGCGCGGGAAAGGGTCCGTTCCGGCCTCAGTGCGCGAAGCAGGGGTCCACGAAGGGGGGTGTGGTGTCGGGGGCGGCGCCGCGGGCGACGCGCCAGCGGCGGTGCTGCTCGGACTCGGCGACCGCCTCGGCCACGCGCGACGCCTGCCGTGCGCCGCTCAGGCCGTCCCGGTCCGCCTGGTAGCCGCCGAAGTGGGCCACGGGGCTCCACTCCGGGGTCACCGGCGGGACGGCCTCGTCGAGACCCTCGTACTCCGCGGTCGCGTGGACGATGCGGCCGCCCACGACGGTGAGGACGGACTCGATGTCCGGGATGACGTCCTCGGGCACGGTGAGGAAGTCGTCGGAGAGAACGGCGAGGTCGGCGTAACAGCCCTCCCGCAGGGAGCCCTTGACGTCCTCCTCGCCGGTGAGCCGGGCTCCGCCGCGGGTGTAGAGCCCGAGGGCCGTCTCCCGGTCGAGCAGGTTCGCGGGCGGGTAGAGGGCCGTGCCGCCGACGGTGCGGCCGGTGACCAGCCAGTGGAGGGCGACCCACGGGTTGTACGAGGAGACGCGGGTGGCGTCGGTCCCGGCCGCGACCGTCAGGCCCCGGTCGAGCATGGCCCGCACCGGCGGGGTGTGGGCGGCCGCCTCGGCGCCGTAGCGGTCGAGGAACGCGGAGCCCTGGAAGGACATCCGGTTCTGGACCGACACGGCGCCGCCCAGGGCGGCGATCCGGTCGAGGCTGTGGGGGGAGACGGTCTCCGCGTGGTCGAAGAGCCAGCGGTTTCCCCCGGGGAAGAGCCCTTCGGCGGCGAGCTTCTCGAAGACGGCCAGGTCGCGGCGGATGGTCTCGTCGTAGGTCGCGTGGAGGCGGAAGCCCCAGCCGTTGTCGAGGAGCAGCCGGACCGCCTCCTCGAACTCGCCCTCGTAGCCGTCGGCGAGCTCGGGGCGGGGTTCGGAGAAGTTCTCGAAGTCGGCGGCGGCCCAGGTCAGGTTCTCCCCGGCGCCGTTCAGCCGCAGCCACGCGTCCCCGTCGCCGGGCCTGACCGTCTCGGTCCAGCGCTTGAGGTCGGCGAGTTCCTGCCCGGCCGTCTGCGGAAAGAGGTGGTAGGCGATCCGGAGGGTGAGCTCGCCCGCACGGGCGAGGTCGACGACGGTGGCGTAGTGCTCGGGGAAGCTCTGGAACCCTCCGGCGGCGTCGACCGCGGACGTCAGACCGAAGCGGTTCAGCTCGCGCAGGAAGTGGCGCGTCGACGTCCGCTTGTCGGCCTCGTCGAGGGCGGGGGCCTTCGCGAGGGTCGAGTACAGGACGAGGGCGCTCGGCGCCGCGAGGAGGACGCCGTTGGGCTCGCCGTCCCGGCCCCGGACGATCTGCCCGCCGCGCGGGTCGGGGGTGTCCCGGGTGAAGCCCGCGGCCTGGACGGCGGCCCGGTTCATCAGGGCCGACTGGTACAGGTGCAGGACGAAGACGGGGGTGTCGGGTGCGGCGGCGTTGAGCTCCGCGACGGTGGGCATCCTGCGCTCGGCGAACTGTTCGGCGGTCCAGCCGCCGACGACGCGGATCCACTGGCCCTTAGGGGTGCGGCCGGCCTGCTCGCGCAGCATCGCCAGGGCGCGGCGGAGGCTGCGCACGCCGTCCCAGCGCAGTTCCAGGACGTAGTTGAGTCCGCCCCGGATGACGTGCAGGTGGGAGTCGTTGAGTCCGGGGACGACGCGGCGGCCGAGGGCGTCGACGACGGTGGTGCCGGGCCCGACGAGGTGGGCGAGGTCGTGGTCGTCGCCGAGGGCCGCGACCAGGCCGTCGCGGACGGCGACGGCTCGGGCCTCGGGCCGTGCGGGGTCGCCGGTGAAGACCTTGGCGTTGCGGACGAGGAGGTCGGCGTGCCCCTGTTCCCGCCGCGGCGCGGGGACCAGCCCGGCGACGGGCATGCTCGGCGGGGACGCGGCCGGTCCCGTCGCGGACGCGACCGTGTCCGTCGGGGTGCCGGTCATGCGAGGGCCTTGCGGAGGATGTCGGTGGCGACGCCGATGGCGAGTTCCGCGCCGTGCGTCCCGCGCAGCGCGTTCAGCATGACGAAGTCGTGGATGACGCCCTGGACACGCAGGGCGGTGACCGGGACTCCGGCGGCGCGGAGCTTCTCCGCGTACGCCTCGCCCTCGTCGCGCAGCACGTCGGCCTCGGCGGTGACGACCAGCGCCGGCGGCAGACCGGTGAGCTGCTCGGTGGAGGCGCGCAGCGGGGAGGCGGTGATCTGGGCGCGCTCGGCCTCGTCGGTCGTGTACTGGTCCCAGAACCACTTCATGGCGTCGCGGCGCAGGAAGTACCCCTCGCCGAACCGGTGGTACGACTCGGTGTCGAAGCCGGCGTCGGTGACCGGGTAGAACAGCACCTGCTGGACGAGGGTGACGTCGCCGCGCTGCTTGGCCATGAGGGTGAGGGCGGCGGTCATGTTGCCGCCGACCGAGTCGCCCGCGACGGCGATCCTCGTACCGTCGAGGTCCTTGTGCCGGCCCTCGCGGACGATCCACTGGGCGACGCCGTAGTTCTGCTCGACGGCGACGGGGTAGCGCGCCTCGGGCGAGAGGTCGTACTCGGGGAAGACGACGGCGGCACCGGTGCCGACGGCGAGTTCGCGCACCAGCCGGTCGTGGGTGTGGGCGTTGCCGAAGACCCAGCCGGCGCCGTGGATGTAGAGGATGACGGGGAGGACGCCGGTGGCGCCGCGGGGGCGGACGATCCGGGCGCGGACGTCGCCGGCCGGGCCGCCGTGGACGGTGATCCACTCCTCGTCGACGTCGGGGAGGGGGACGCCTTCGCCGTTCTGGACGTCGTCCACGGCCTTGCGGCCCTCGGCGACCGGGATCTGGTAGAGGTACGGCGGCTCGGCGGTGGCGTCGGCGAAGGCCTGGGCGGCGGGTTCGAGGACGGGACGGTTCGTCATGAGGGGTGCTCCTTCGGGGTGTGGGTGGGGGTGGGTGCGGGGTGGGTCACCGCGTGGTCGTGGACGGCTTGCCTGCCGGGGAACGGCCGCGGTGTGCGGGACGGCCGCGTTCGTGGTGCGGGGGCCACCCGGTCTTCGTTCGCCGGGCCTTCGCGAGGCGAGGCGGACCGGCGGTCTCCGCCGGGTGGACGGGGTTCAGAGGCCGTACGCCTCAAGGAGCCGGAGCCAGACCTCGCTCACGGTCGGGAACGCGGGCACGGCGTGCCACAGGCGGTCCAGCGGGACCTCGCCGACGACGGCCACGGTGGCCGTGTGGAGGAGCTCGGTCGCCATCGGGCCGGTGAGCGTGCAGCCGACGACGACGCCCCGGGTCTCGTCGACCACCAGCTTGGCGTGGCCGCGGGGGTCGTCCGTGTGGAGGGCGGCCCCGGCGACGTCGTCGAGGCGATACTCCACGGCGCGCACCGTGAGCCCCGCCGCGCGCGCCGCGCGCTCCGTGAGCCCGACGCTCGCGACCTCAGGGCAGGTGAACACGGCCTGGGGGACGGCGAAGCGGTCGGCCTCCGCGCTCCACGGCTGCCGGTCGCCGGTGGGGACCGGGCGTCCCGCGGCGCGCTCGGCGACGGCCGCCGCGCAGGCCCGGGCCTGGTACTTGGCCATGTGGGTGAGCGGCGCGCGCCGGTTGACGTCGCCGACGGCGTAGAGCCAGTCGCCCTCGACGCCGGTGACGCGACAGGTGTCGTCGGCCGGGAGCCAGGCGCCGGCCGGAAGGCCGACGGAGTCCAGGCCGAGGTCGGCGGTGCGCGGGCGCCGTCCGACGGCGGCGAGGACCTCGTCGCAGACGAGGTCGGTCCCGTCGTCGGTGTGCACGGTGACCGTGCGGGTGTCCTCGTCCCGGGCGACCCGGAGGGCGGACACGCCGAAGCGGACGGTGACGCCCAGGTCCCCGAGCCCCCGCAGGACCTCCTCGCCGGCACACGGCTCCCAGCCGGTCAGCAGGGCGTGGTCGCGGACGAGCAGCGTGACGGCGGAGCCCAGCGAGCTCCACGCGGTGGCCGTCTCGCAGGCCACCACTCCCCCGCCGATGACGACGAGCCGGTCGGGCACCGCGTCGGCCGTGGTGGCCTGGCGGCTGGTCCAGACGCCGATCCGGTCGATGCCCTCGACCGCCGGCAGGGCGGGTTCCGTGCCGGTGCAGACCACGACCGCGCGTCGTGCCGCGAGCGTCCGCCGTGTGCCGTCGGCCGCGGTCACCGCCACCCGGCGCTCCCCGGCGAGCCGTCCGTGCCCCCGTACGAGGGTGATGCCGGCCCCGGTGAGCCATGCGGCCTGGCCCGTGTCGTCGCCGCGCCCGGTGAAGCGGTCGCGGCGGGCGAGCACGCGCGCGGGGTCGAGGCCGGCCGTGACCGTCTGCCGGGCCCCGTCGACCGCACGGGCCGCGGACCGGGCGGCGCCGGGGCGCAGCAGGGCCTTGCTCGGCACGCAGGCCCGGTAGGAGCACTCACCGCCGACGGCCTCGGCCTCGACGACGACGGCCGTCAGCCCGGCCCGGACGCTCCGGTCGGCGACGACCTCGCCGGCCGGTCCGCCGCCGACCACGACGACGTCGTACGTGTCCATCAGCCGCGCACCAGAGGGGTGTCCACGAGGTGCTCGGCGAGGAACCACACCTGTGCCTCGCCCGTCCGGACGACGTCGGAGACGAGCAGGTCGGCGCTGCCCTCGTCGCCCTCCCCCGAGAGCCGGGCGGCGGCGTCGCGGGCGTCGATGAGGATCCGCTCGTGTGCGTCGAGGAGCCTCGACAGCATGACGGGCACCGGCTCGACGCCGTCGGGCGGACGGGGGACGGAGGTCAGCTCGGCGACGTGGCGCGGGTCGCCGACCGCGACGCCGCCGAGGCTCTGGACCCGCTCCGCCAGCGCGTCCACGATGGCCAGTTGGGCCTCCGCGTGCTTGTCCAGCATCAGGTGGAGCGAGTAGAAGGTCGCCCCGCGCATGAGCCAGTGGTGCTTCTTGTAGAGCGCGTGCAGGATCTGGGTGTCGGCGAGCACGCGGTTCAGCCGCTGGCAGGCGTACATCCGGGTGTCGTGACCGAGGCCGATCGGCAGCTGCTTCAGCGTGCCGAAGGCCTGGATCTCGGCACCCTTCTGGTGCAGCAGCGGCTGTCCGCCGCCGTGCGGGGTCGTGAGGGTGTCCATCGAGTACTCCTGAGGAGGAAGAGGGTGGAAGGACCCGGCCGGCCGGTCGGGGGTCCATGACCGGCCGGACCCGGTCTGCGGGCACGGCGCTCCGACGCCGGTGCGCGGCGGGTGGCCGAGGACGGAGGAAGGCGGTCCGCCGGCCGAAGACCGTGGAAGGCGGGCCGTCGGCCGTCGGAGGCGGGCCGCCGGGGGGCGGGCTCAGCTGTCGGCGGCCGCCGGGGACGGGGGCCGGTGCAGGACGAGCCGGGTGAGGAGTCCGCTGCCGAGGCCCGCGGCGAGCGCGAGGGCGGCCCACGCCGGCGCGTACGGCGCGAGGCCGAGGGCCGCGTCGGCGGACCAGGCTCCGGGGCCGGTCGCGGCGAGGGCGGCGGCGGTTCCGATGAGGACGAGCGGGTACTCGTAACCGTCGTTCTGCACCCAGAGACCGTGCCGCCACTTCACGGTCAGCGCGACCGTCATGACTCCGATGACGCCGGTCGCGGCGAGCGGCGTGAGGAGTCCGGCGGCGAGCAGCAGGCCCGATCCGATCTGTCCGCCGCCCGCCGCCAGAGCGGTGAGGGCTCCCCCGCGGAAGCCGTCGGCACGGAACTCCTCCGTACCGCCGTCGAGTCCCCGGCCGCCCAGGTGCGTGCTGACCTTCTGCACGCCGTGGCCGGCGACGAGCAGTCCCACCAGCAGACGCAGGATCAGAATGCCGGTGTCCACGGGGATCAGCCGGCCGCGTGCGCGCCGATGACGGCCTGTGCGTAGACGACACCCAGGCCGTACGCGCCCGCGTGGGCCTTGACGATCTCCATGACGGCGTCGTACGTCTCCTGGCGCGCCCAGTCGCGCTGCAGCTCCAGGAGGACCTGGACCCAGGTGACGGGCACGGCGCCGGCCGCGATCATCCGCTGCAGGGCGTGTTCGTGGGCGGCCGGGCTGACACCGCCGGAGGCGTCGGAGACGACGTACACCTCGTATCCCTGCTCCAGCGCCGAGAGCGCCGGGAGGACGAGGCAGACCTCGGTCCACAGGCCCGACAGGACGATCTTCTTGCGTCCGGTCGCCTTGACCGCCGCGACGAGCGCCTCGTCCTCCCACGCGTTCATGGTGGTGCGGTCGACGATCTCGTTCTCCGGGAACACCTCGGCGAGCTGCGGCAGCAGGGGGCCGGAGAACGACTCCGCGGCCACCGTGGTCAGGACGGCCGGCACGTCGAACGCCCGCGCCGCCTTGGCGAGGCCCACCGTGCTGTTGATGATCGCGGCGCGGTCGCCGCTGCCGGTGCCGAAGAACATCTGCGGCTGGTGGTCCACGAACAGCATGACG
The DNA here is from genome assembly GCF_055584185.1 of Streptomyces sp. NPDC104202. Classification (NCBI taxonomy): domain Bacteria; kingdom Bacillati; phylum Actinomycetota; class Actinomycetes; order Kitasatosporales; family Streptomycetaceae; genus Streptomyces; species Streptomyces sp. NPDC104202. The sequence continues at coordinate 122,705 of NZ_JBVJMN010000001.1, forward strand.
GCGTTGTCGGGGGTGAGCAGGTCCTTGCTCGGGGCGGCCTGCACCGCGGCGACGTCGAACATGAGGGGTCCTTTCGGGGCTGGGGAAGGGTGCCGGCCGTCTCGGCGGTTCGGCACGCCCTCACGCTACGAGCGTCTCGACCGGCCACTTTGACCTCCCGCGCCCAGCAAATGGCACGACAGCGCACAACCGGCCGGGGGTCGGGGCCGATGGTTAGGCGAAGAGCACTTGCCTAATGGTCAAGAATCGTTGACCATTACTCCCATGCCAACCGACGACGTTCCCCGGACGCTTCACGTCACGACCGACGAACAGATGCGTGCCGTCTCCAATCTGACGCGGCACCGGATCATGGCCGTACTCCGCTTCGAACCGGCGACGATCACGCAGATCGCCGAGCGGATGGGCCTCGCCAAGGGCAGTTCCAGCTACCACGTGCGCCTGCTGGAACGCGCCGGCCTGGTGAAGGTGGTGCGGACGCGGAAGGTGCGCGGGGTCACCGAGCGGTACTACGCGATGGCCGCACGGTCGATCGTGCTGCCCGACCCGGGCGAAGGGGGGCCGGATGTGCTGATGCGGCACGCGGTGGCGGACCTGGAGGCGTCGCCGGCCGACCGCGAGCGACACGTGGGAATGATGCATCTGCGCCTCACCGAGGAGCAGTTCTCCGAACTGGGGGCACGGCTGCGGGCCCTCGCGGAGGAGTACCGGGGACTGTCGGATCCGTCGCTGCCGGACACGTCGTTCGTGTTCGCACTGTTCCACCCGGCGGTGGGCGTCCAGGGCGAGGGGGAGACCGAGTGAGCAAGGAAAACGTGGGATTGCCGACCGGGTTCGGTCGGTTGTGGGCGGCGCAGACGGTGTCGTCGTTCGGCGACGGCGTGACGCACGCGGCGCTGCCGCTGCTGGCGCTGACCCTGACGCGCGACCCGATGGCGCTGGCCGTCGTGACGGCCGCGGGAACGTTGCCGTGGCTGCTCTTCGGAGTGCTGGGAGGCGCGCTGGTCGACCGGTGGGACCGCCGGCGGACGATGTGGGTGGCGGACCTGACCCGTGCGGCACTGCTCGCGATACCCGCGGCCGCCGCCCTGCTCGACGTGCTGAGCATCGGCCTGCTGGCCTCGGTCGCCTTCCTCCTGGCTCTGGGCGGCCTCTTCTTCGACACCGCCGCCACCGCCTACCTGCCGGACCTGCTGCGCCGCGACCCCGTCCTCCTGGAGCGGGCCAACTCCCGCCTGCGCGGCGCCCAGACCGCCATGTCCGGCTTCGCCGGCCCGCCCGCGGGCAGCTGGCTGCTCACGCTCGGACGCGCCGTACCGCTGCTCGCCGACGCGGTGTCCTTCCTCGTCTCCGCTCTGCTGGTACGGACACTGCCCGCCATGCCCCGGCCCGTACCGGAGGCCCGCGCATCGCTTCTTCGCCAGGCGCGAGCAGGCGCGGCGTACGTCTTCCGGGACCGGGTCCTGCTGGGGCTCGCACTCCGGCCGGCGGTCGGAAACGTCGCCTTCCTCGCCGTGGAGACCGTCCTCGCCCTCTTCGCACACGACCGTCTCGGCATCGGCGCCTTCGGCTTCGGCCTCCTTCTCACCGCCGAGGCCACCGGCGGCCTCCTCGGCGCCGCCATCGCCTCCCGCCTCGGCCGCACCCTCGGCACCGGCACCGCCCTCACCTGCACGGCGGCCGTCGAAGGACTCGCCATCCTGGGCCTGGCCTCCGCCCCCCACGCGTACGTGGCCGGACTCGCACTCGCCGTCTGCGGTGCCGGCATGGGCGCCACCATGGTCCTCGCCCCGTCCCTCCGGCAGACCATCGTCCCCGCCCACCTCATCGGCCGGGTCGCCTCCACCTCCCGCATGCTCGCCATGTGCGCCGCCCCGGTCGGAGCGTTCCTCGGCGGCTGGCTCGCCACGACTCACGACATCCGCACCCCCCTCTACACCGCCGCCGCCCTCCTCCTGGCCATGACGGCCGTCACGGCGTCCATGACCAGCAACCGCAGGATCGAAGCCGCGATACGCGACGCGGCCACGCCCCCTACCCCGGCTCCGACCCCGAACCCGCCCGGCGCTCCCGCACCTCCGGCATCCCCGCGGGCCACCCACGCGACGACACCCGACAGCGCGTGACGGCCGGGCACACGGCCGGACCGCAGACCCGCGTCAGCGAACAGAGTCGTACGCGGGGGGTACTCACCGACGCGTACAAGGCGATGACCGCCCGTTCGCCGAGTCGGACGACCTCGTGTCACGATGACGCCGTGGAGACTCCTGGCCTGTCGGCACACCGGCGCATGCTGATCGCGGCGGTCGTCGTGGTCGCGGCACCTGCCACAGAGCAGCTCGCCTGGCTGGACGAACACGGGGTGCCGACGGACGAGATCGCCTTGGGCCTCGACGACACGTTCGCCCTCGCACAGCACCTGGTCGAGCAGGGCCGGCTCAGTCGTGAGGCATTGCCCTCACTGCAGATGATCGACGGCATCGAATCCCATGCGGTGCACGCGCCGTCGTGCGTCACCATGAACAGCGGACGTGACCGCGGTACCTGCCGGACGTGTTGCCCGCGCATCACGACGCCGGGGTCGTCCGGTCCCGCGTAGCCCGCGGGCGTGTAGCGGCGGCAGGCGTCCCTGGCGTTCTCAGCCGACGCGTCGATCATCGATCGGCCGGTCAATGCCGTTGTGCGAAACGGGATTTTATGGCTTCCCAGAGAGGCCCGTACGGTCGGATTCATGGATGCGAACCTTCGGACTGCAGAAGAACTCGTGGCGGCGATGCGTGCCGGCGAAGCGACCTCGGTGGAACTGACCGAGGAGGCGATCGCCCGCATCGAGCGGGGCGACAAGGCGCTCAACGCGATCTGTGTGCGCGACTTCGACCGTGCGCGCGCCGCCGCCTACGAGGCCGACCAGAAGCGGGCCCGTGGCGAGGACCGGCCGCTGCTGGGTGTGCCCGTGACGGTGAAGGAGTCGTACAACGTCGCGGGACTACCGACGACTTGGGGCATGCCACAGTACCGGGACTTCATGCCGGCGGAGGACGCGCTCCAGGTGGCGCGGCTGAAGGACGCGGGTGCGGTGGTGCTGGGCAAGACCAATGTGCCGGTGGGACTGCAGGACGTGCAGAGCTTCAACGAGATCCACGGAACCACCAACAACCCGTGGGATCTCGCGCGGACGTCGGGCGGATCGTCCGGCGGATCGGCGGCGGCACTGGCGGCCGGGTTCGGTGCGCTGTCCATCGGTTCGGACATCGGCGGCTCACTGCGCACCCCCGCGCACTTCTGCGGTGTGTACGCCCACAAGCCGACGCTCGGACTCGTGGCGAGCCGAGGGATGGTCCCGCCGGCCGCGCCGGCCCTGCCGGTCGACCTCGACCTCGCCGTCGTCGGCCCCATGGCGCGCAGCGCCCGTGACCTCACGCTGCTGCTCGACGTCATGGCCGGGCCGGACCCTCTGACGCGGGGCGTGGCACACGGCCTGACGCTGCCGCCCGCACGCCACGCGCACCTGAGTGACTTCCGGGTCCTCGTCCTCGACGAGCATCCTCTCCTGGGGACCAGCTCCGCCGTTCGGGCGGGTGTGGGCCGGGTGGTCGACGCGCTCGCCGAGGGCGGCGCCCACGTCGAACGGCACAGCACGTTGCTGCCCGACCTGGCCGAAGCCGCCACGCTCTACATGACGCTGCTGTTCTCGGGCTCCGGTGCTCGTCTGCCCCTCGCCGCGTACGAGGAGCTGCGTACCCACGCCGCCGGGCTGAGTGCCGACGACCCGAGCCTCGCCGCGGCGCGGTTGCGCGGAGTGGCGTCGAGCCACCGCGACTGGATCCAGGCGGACGACCGTCGCGAGTTCCACCGTCACGGCTGGCGGCAGTTCTTCGCCGAGTTCGACGCCGTGGTGTGCCCGATCACGCCGACTCCCGCGTTCCCCCACGACCATCACCCCGATCTGCTGGGGCGCCAGATCGACATCGACGGCGTCGCGTACCCGTACCTGGACCAGCTCGTCTGGGCGGGACTGGCCACCATGCCCGGCCTCCCCGCCACCGCCGTCCCCACGGGGCTGTCCCCCGAGGGCCTGCCCGTCGGCGTCCAGCTGATCGGTCCGATGTTCGAGGACCGGACCCCGCTCCGGCTGGCCGAACTGCTGGAGCAGAGGATCGGCGGCTTCCAGGCACCGAGGTAGCAGCCGCTGTCGCGCCGGGGGTCCGGCGAGGACGAGGGTCGGAGGCCGCACGGGGGTGGGCGCCCCGTCCGGCCCTCGTGCCGCGGCCTGGCGCGGGAGGACGGCCGGCAGTCCCGACACCGACCGGGACCCGCAGCGGTCATCTCGGCCGCTCCGGCGACGCGAGCACCGCCCGGCCGGGAGAGTGCCCGGCCCGGCCTGACCACGCCACTCCGCCCACCACTTCGCCCACCCCGCCGCCCTCACCCTCGATCGGGAGGACGACGCAGTTCGCGCTGGAGGGCCGCGAGCGCGAAGGCGTGTGGGGACGCGTTCTGCCAGCGGGAGCGTCCGAACATCACGTCTTCGGAGAGTCCGCTCAGCATGGCCACGGCACGGATGGTGAACTCGGGGAGGTCCACGTCGGCGAAGTGTCCGAGGGCCTGCCCCTCCCGGAGGATGGAGTCGAGGCGCTCGTCCCAGCCGTCCAGGAGCTCGGTGAGGATCTTCCGGCCGGCGTCGTCGTGATGCTGGGCCAGGACCTGGGTCCAGAGCGCGTAGCGTTCGTCGCCCTGGTGGGTGGGGAGGTAGAAGCGGACGAACAGGTCAAGCTTCTCGGCGGGTGATGCGGCCTCGTCGGCGGCCTGCCGAAACCGGGCCCAGAGGTCCGCCTGGCTCCATGCGAGGACTTCGAGCAGGAGCCGGTCCTTCTTGCCGAAGTGGTAGAGGATGTGGCCGGTGCTCATGCCGGCCCGTGCGGCGATGTCGGACATGCGCAGGGCGGCCGTGCCCTTCTCGGCGATGACGCTGACGGCCGCGCGCATGGCCCGCTCGCGCGCGTCGTCCCCGCTGGGCTGACGCTTCCGGTCGGTGGGGACACGGGCCGCCGGCCTCGATCTGGCGCCGGTGGCGACGCCCGCCGACTCGATCCCGCCTTGCTCAGGGGGGAGACGGTCGGGCAGGGCGGGCCCGGTGTCTGACGTCGGCATGAGCTCACTTTCAGTGACGGAAATCCAGGTCCCAAGTCTAGGCTTCCGAGCATCTAGACCTTTAGTCTAGACTGAAAATCTAGTTAGCACGATGGGGAGTGTGACGGCCGGCTCTGCACGGTCGCCCCACGGCCGGCGGCCTGCCCTACCCACCACCCTGGAGCACCTACATGACGCGCGGATTCGATGTCGTGGAGACCTGTATCGCCGACCTGCGCACGGCGCTGGAGAAGGGCGAGACGACCTCGGTCGAGCTGCTCGACGCCTACCTCGCGCGGATCGACGCCTACGACCGGCCCGGCACCGCCACCGCTCTCAACGCGATGGTCGTGATGAACCCGCGCGCCCGGGCCGACGCGGAGGCCTCCGACGCCCGTCGCGCCCGCGGCGAGACGCTGGGCCCGCTGGACGGCATCCCGTACACCGCCAAGAACAGCTACCTCGCCGAAGGGCTCACGGCCGCGTCCGGCTCCCCGGCGTTCGCAGAGCTCGTCGCGCAGCGTGACGCCTTCGCCATCGAGCGGCTGCGCGCGGGCGGCGCCGTCCTCATCGGCCTCACCAACATGCCGCCCATGGCGAACGGGGGCATGCAGCGCGGTGTGTACGGCCGCGCGGAGAGCCCGTACAGCGCCGAGTGGCTCACCAGCGCCTACGGCTCCGGCTCCTCCAACGGGTCCGGCACGGCGACGGCGGCGTCCTTCGGCGCGTTCGGCCTCGGCGAGGAGACCTGGTCCTCGGGCCGCGCCCCCGCCTCGAACAACGCGCTGTGCGCCTACACGCCCAGCCGCGGCGTGATCTCGGTACGCGGCAACTGGCCGCTCGTCCCGACCATGGACGTCGTGGTCCCGCACACCCGCACCATGGCCGACCTGCTCGAACTGCTCGACGTGATCGTCGCCGACGACCCGCACACCCGCGGGGACCTGTGGCGCGCGCAGCCGTGGATACCGCTGCCCTCGGCGTCGCAGGTGCGCCCCGCCTCGTACCCGGCCCTCGCCCCCGCCGACGCCGAGGCCGCCTCCGACGCACTCGCCGGCAAGCGCGTCGGCGTGCCCCGGATGTACATCAACGCCGACCCCGACGCCGGAACGAACCCCGAGGGAGGCATCGGCGGCCAGACCGGGCAGCGCGTCGAGACCCGCGCCTCGGTGATCGACCTGTGGGAGGCCGCCCGCCGCGACCTGGAGGCCGCCGGGGCCGAGGTGGTCGAGGTCGACTTCCCCGTGGTGTCCCACTACGAGTCCGACCGGCCCGGAGCGCCCTCGCTGCTCACCCGCGGGCTGGTCAGCCGCGCGTACCTGACCTTCGAGATCGAGGACCTGTCCGCCTGGGCCTGGGACGACTTCCTGCGCGCCAACGGCGACCCGGCGCTCTCCACGCTGGCCGACGTCGACGGCGCCCGCATCTGGCCCAAGCAGGAGGGCGAGCTGCCCGACCGGTACGACGGCTTCGACGACACGATCGGGGAGTACCCCCGCTTCGTGCGCGAGCGCCCGTACGCGTCCGTCGACGACATGCCGCACCTCGAGCAGGGGCTGCGCGGCCTGGAGGAGACGCGCCGCGTCGACCTGGAGCTGTGGATGGACGGCCTCGGCCTGGACGCGGTCGTCTTCCCCGCGGTCGCCGACGTCGGCCCGGCGGACATGGACGTCAGCGTCGCGTCCGCCGACCTCGGCTGGCGCAACGGCGTCTGGGTCGCCAACGGCAACCTCGTCCCCCGCCACCTCGGCATCCCCACCGTCACCGTCCCCATGGGCACCATGACGGACACCGGCATGCCCGTCGGGCTGACCTTCGCCGGCCGCGCCTACGACGACAATGCCCTGCTGTCCCTCGCCGCCGCCTTCGAGACCACCGGCAACCGGCGCACGGCGCCGCCGCGCACGCCGCGCCTGACCTCGGAGTGACCGACGGGTCTCAGGGCCTCCCGCAGCCATCGGCCCTCCCCCATCCATCGGCCCTCCCGCATCCATCGGCCGGACAAGCGGACGCCGACCGCTCCGTGGGGGGCGTGGCATCAGGCCACGTCCTCCCCACGGCTGCGCAGGGGAACGGGAGCAGGTGTCAGGAGGTGCCGGAGGTTCCGTCCCCTCGCTCCTCCACGCGGGCGTACGGCTGCTCGGCGGTGTCCTGGATCCGCCAGACGGCCTGGCCGACGGCGAGAATCCCGCGGGCGGGGAGCGCCACCGCGCCGATCCGGGGACTGCGGCGCAGACGTACGGGATGCCCGAGGTCAGCGCCGTCGAGGAACGCGGCCGCGTCGGAGACGTCATACATGCGTCGGGGCATCAGGATGCCCTCGTGACCGCTGGGCATCCGGCCGCGCATCCGGATCTCCCCCAGTCCCAGGGCGCGGGCGGCCTGCTCGCGGGCCCGCACCAGGGCCCGGACGCGCCAGGTCGCCAGGGGCATGACGCCGGAGAGCGTGTTCATCACGGCGAGCACCGGGGTGGAACGGGCGGTGAGCACCCAGTCCAGTGCCGGCCGGTCCATCATCACGTGCAACGTGGCGGGCCCGGTGAAGGCCAGTCGGATGCGGGCGGTGCCGATGGTCTCGCAGGCGGGCCCGTAGTACCGCGGGCAGGCGAGGTCCGGTGGGGGGCCGTCGACGTGGATGGACCACCGGCCCTCGGGCGTGCGGTGCCACACCGTGCGGTACGGGCCGAAGGAGCTCTGCGGGAAAACCCGCAGCGCCAGCACGTGCCCGGAATCGAAGGGCAGGCCGAACACGCCCCACCCCCGGGCGTACTCGTGGTCCGGCCACGGCGCCTGCCCGTCGGCGTCCGGTAGGCGCGACCGCCGCGACAGCCGCGTCGCCAGATCGACCATGACCGTCACCTCCCGTGTACACGGCCCGGTGCCCGCACCTTCAGCATCGCAGGCGGCAGGAGCGCCCGCCGCCCGGCGACAGCTCCCCCGGTGAGGTACGAGGCCGTGGCTACGGCCCGTGTCCGGCGTCCGGTATCCAGCGGCCGAAGACGCCGTGCACGCGTGCCGGCGGGGCTCGCTCCTCGGCTGCGGAGACGAAAGGCCGAGTTCTCCTCCGCCGCCCGCGCTGCTCGGCCCTCTTCGGCACGCGGCCCCGCCGCTGCGCCGTTCCGCCGACAGTGAAGGCCGGTCCGCCGGCCACTTCCCCTCACTACAGTCCCTGTCATGACGACGGTCACCACACGCTCAGTCGCATACCCGGCCGACGGCCTGACCATGGTCGGGCACCTCGCACTCCCCGCCGGTGACGATCCGCGCCCCGCGGTCCTCGTCGGGCCCGAAGGCCCCGGCCTCAACGACGTCCAGCGCCGCAGGGCCGACGCCCTCGCCGAACTGGGCTATGTGGCGCTGGCCTTCGACATCAACGGCGGGCGCTGGTTCACCGACCCGCAGGAGATGCTGGCACACACGACTCCCCTCCTCGCCGACCCCGACCGCCTGCGGGACATCGGCAACGCCGCCCTCGACGTGGTGCGCGCCGAACCCCGGACGGATCCCGAACGGATCGCCGCCATCGGCTACGGCACCGGCGGCGTGGTGGCGCTGGAACTCGGACGCGCCGGCGTCGACCTCCAGGCGATCGGGACGGTCAACGCACTCCTCACGGGCCGGCCCGGCGAGGCGTCGCGCATTCGCTGCCCCGTGTGGGCCGGCGTCGGATCGGAGGACCCGATCATGCCACCCGCGCAACGCGACGCCTTCACCGCCGAGATGCAGGCCGCCGGCGTCGACTGGCGGCTCGTCGTCTACGGCGGCGCCCAGCACGCCTTCCACCATCCGCCGGTCGACCAGGTCACGGTTCCCGGCGTCGCCTACCACCCACGGCACGCCGAGCGAGCCTGGCAGGACATCGTCGGCCTGCTCGCCGAGTGCATGCCCGTGACGCCGCGCACCGCCTGAGGCCGTGAGGGCGAGCACGGCTGTCGACGGGTTCCGGACGCGCCGCCATCCCGTGATGTCCGGGGTCGGAGAGCGCGTCCGGGGAACATGGCGGGTATGACCACTGATCATCCCGCCAAGCGGGGCGGTGCCGCACAGAAGTGGTTCGCCGCCTTCTCGGACCGGGCGTCGAACATCACCAGCTCCCCGCTCTTCTACGTCCTGTGCGTCCTCCTGGTCCTCGGCACCATCGTCCTGCACTTCCTCCACCCGCCCCTGTCCTGGCTCATCTTCGCCGGTGACCTCATGACCTCGGTCAACCTCCTGCTCCTCGCCCTGCTGAAGAACGCCGAACTACGTGACACGCACGCCGTCCAGCGCAAGCTGGACGCGATCGCCGCCGCGCTCCTGGAACAGCGCGAGGGCAAGAGCCACGAGGCGGCCGAGGAACTGCGGCGTGCCATCCGCATGGAGGAGCGCCCGTGAGGTCGAGGCCGGACAGACCCCGCTCGCCGGCCGAGCGGGGTCGTCCCGACCACCGGGGCGCTCACACGTACCGCCGCTCCACCCCGGCCCGGATATTCGGAGCCGCCCAGACGAACGCGGTCTAACCTGACGGCACCACACATCACGGGGGAGGTTGCGGTGCTTGTCATGCCCGGGCGGCGGACGTCGACGATGGAGCTGCTGGCCGTCGAGGCAGCGGGGCGCGGGATGACGGTCCGCACCGCGGAGGAGATGTCCGGAGCCGCCGGACCCGCGTACTGGTACGGAGGTCCGTCCGCGGGTGCCCGCTTGGCGGGAGAGCTGGGATGGGCGCTGCTGGAGCCGACGGATGAGTGGCTGGCCGAGCTGCCGCAGGAGTTCACCGGGCGGGACGTGCGCGCGGCGACGGTCCTGGACGCCTGGGCGTTGCAGCAGCCGACGTTCGTCAAGCCTCCGCGGGAGAAGTCGTTCGCGGCCGACGTCTACGCGGATGGTTCGCGGCTGCCCGTGGGTCTGGATCCGGCGACTCCGGTACTCCTCTCCGAGGTGGTGACCTTCGCCGCCGAGTACCGGCTCTTCCTCCTCGACGGGCAGATCGCCATCGGCAGCCGCTACGCGGTGTTCGGCCGGCTCGACCCCCAGCCGCTCGACCGGGACGACCCCGTCGCCTCGGAGATCGGGGAGTTCGTCGACCGCCTCGTCGCCTCAGCGGGCTCCACCCTGCCGAGCGCCGTCGTCGTGGACGTCGGCCAACTCCTCGATCCCTACCACCCGGGCCACCGCTGGGCCGTCGTCGAGGCCAACATGGCGTGGTTCTCGCACGCGTACGCCTCCGACCCGGCCCGCGTACTGGACGTCGTGCTGCGGGCAGCAGGGCCGAAGGACCAGGTGAGGGCCTCGGATCGCCCGTTCTCCCGCAGCTGATCCCTCGGTGTCGGGTACCGCGCCACGAGGGTGGCTCCCCCTTGGCCGGCCCCCTCGGGACACGGCATCGACCACTCCCTCCGGGCACACACGCGGGGAGTGGTCACCTGCTCCGCCTCCGACGAATGTCAGGGCCGACGGCAACCCCTGCGTCGACGTCGTGCACGTCGACGGCGACACGGCAGGGCCAAGCCGGGTTCACCCCGCGTCGCCCCTGCTCACCCTGTTCTCGCCTCGCGCGCCTTCGGCCTCTTCCAGAGCGATGATGGCCCGACGTCGCCATCGCGCGACGCCCACCCCCACGACCACCACACCCAGCAGGCAGACCACGGGGATGCCCCATATTCCCGCCGCCAAAAGAGTCCCCAGTGATTCCATCAACGCCCCCTTTCCGGCTGAGCTTATGTGGACCAGAACGCGGGTAGCTCATCAATTGCCTGGTCAAGGCCGATTGTCAGAGCTGTGGTACATGATCGGGCCATGCTGCGAGCGAGCGACGAACGCGGTCGTCAGATCAAGAATCCGGGCCCCACGGCCCTCAGCCGGATGGTGGCCAACCTCGGCCGAGGCAACACCTTCGCGATCGTCGAGCGATGCGACGGCGCGATGCCCGGCGACTGGTACGTACAGGTGTGGCTGAGGGACGACAACACCTATCAGCTGGAGTTCCGTGCGGGAACTGCGTCCGAGCACTACCAGACCAGGACGGTCTCCCAGGACAAGGTGATCGCGGCCTTCGACGGTTGGTCCAAGGGACGGCCCGGCTGGAAGGACGGCTTCATGTGGAACAACATCGGCAGTTGGTTCGACGACTCCGACTGAGCATCGGCGATCGCCGCGTCCTGCACAGGCACGCCCTTCGTTGGACGGGGCGGAGCTGCTGCCGTACTGCAGCCCCTACCGTCCTGGGAAGAGGGGGCCCCGGAGCGGCACTTCGAGAGGACGGCTGCCCGTCACACCAGATGCCGGGCGAAGAACCTGCCCACCCGAGCCCGAACGTGAGCGAGCGTCGCAGCCGGGGCGCCGGTGCCGACGAGCGCGTCACGTGATGCCGCGGTCATGAGACCGGCCCTCTGGAGCTGTGGAACGAGCGAGCCGTAGTCGGTGAACGCCCAGTGGTCGGCGTCGGGCAGCACCCCGCGGCGGGCGGTGAGGCCGGTCCAGGAGGAGTCGATGCGGGCAGCGCCGTCGAAGCCGTCGGTGCGGAACAGGAGCAGCGGGCGGTCGATGCCGGCGGGCGGGTGCAGGTCGAGGTAGCCCTCCAGGTTCGCCACCGCGCCGACACGGCGGTCGCCGGAGGCCGCGTACACCGCTGCCGTCCCGCCTGCGGAGTGCCCGTAGAGCCCGATCCGGCGGGGGTCGATGACGGGCGCGAGCGGCAGGCTGCCGAGCCGGTCCAGGACGAAGCGGAGGTCGGCGATGCGGGTGTCCACCATCGTGCGGAAGGTCGCCGGGTCCGGCGGGCCGGTCAGGACCGTGGTCCGCATCCCGGTCGGCAGTTCCACCTGTGTGGCGTCGCCGGGGTGGTCGACGAGGACGACGACGTGGCCGTGGCCGGCCAGGTCCTCGGCGAGGGAGGTGCCGAGCGTGCGGGAGTCACCGCCGCCGGGTGAGTACACCAGCACCGGCCGGCGCCCGGCGAGCGGCGGTGCGCCCACGTGTCCGTGGGTGAGGACCGTGCCCCAGTCCACCTGGCCCGGTTCCGGCAGCCCCGGGTGGACGTGCGGTGCGTACGCGGCGAACACCTCGGCCTCGTCCGGGGTGAGTTGAGGCGCCCGGGAGAAGCCGCGTAGCGATCGAGCCGGGTACAGGACGGTCAGCATCAGCTCCCGCGCGCCGCCGATCCAGGGGTCGGTGCGCGTCGGGTCCGTCAGGTGGACCGTCCGCATGCCCACCGGGTGCGGGCCGGTGGGTGCGGGAAGCCGGAGGTGGGGTTCCCTGTCGGAGGCGGTCGCGGCGGCCGTGGGGAGAAGCGCGGCGGCAGTGCCGAGTAGGGTTCCTCGCAGAAGAGCGCGTCGAGAAGTCATATGTGCATCCTTGGGCCGGGGCTGTCGCGACGCGAAGGTTCAGGCCCTGGCCGAAAGGCCGGACAAGCGCGAGGAGTTGTGCGGGTGCTTCGCATCCACTTCACCGCGGAGGACTGGGCCGGTATCCGCTTCGCCTCCCGCCCGGTGCCCCTGCAGGAGATGCACGCCGCCCTGACGACGGTGGTGACCCGGCGCGGCGGGGCGCTGTTCTCGCCGTGGCGCGGCCGTGTCCTGCGTTCCCTGCCGGTCGCCGCCGACCCGCTGGCCGACCTGGTTCCGGCGGGCCGCCCGCCGGCCTTCCTCGACGTCCTCGGCGACACGATGGGAGAAGGCTTCGAGCAGATCCGTGCCACCAGCACCGGCGCCGTGCGCTCCGCACTGGAGCGGGTCTACGGGTCATCGGCCGCACCCGGCTGGATCCACGGTCTGTACGAGGGCGACGAGGCCGCCTGGCACACCCTGCGCCGCGCCCAGCAGGCCGCGTACGAGACGATTCTCGCGCCGGTGTGGCCGGTCGTACAGGACCTGCACCGCGAGGAGTTCACCCGTTACGCCCTCACGGTCGCCGAGCACGGTGCCGCCGCCGCTCTCACGCTCCTGGCCCCGGGCAGTCGGGTCCGGCACGGCGTCTGGGAATGGCCCGCGGCGGCGGATCGCGAGGTCCGCCTCGACGGGCGCGGCCTGCTCCTGCTGCCCACCTTCCACCACCCCGCGGGTCCCCTGCTCCAGGACGTCCCAGGCCGTCCCGCGGTGCTGACGTTCCCTGCGGGACCCGGACTGCCACCGACCCCGGACAGGGCCCCCGTCCACGAGTCCCTGGCCGCTGTTCTGGGCCGCACCCGGCTGGACGCGCTGCGTCTCCTCGCCGAACCCCACACCACCACGTCACTCGCCCGCGCCCTCCGCGTCAGCAACGCGACCGCCTCGGCCCATGCGGCCGCGCTGAGATCGGCGGGCATGGTGACGACGACCCGCACGGGCCGCTCCGTCACGCACCGGTGCACGGCGCTCGGCACCCTCGTCGCGGGCGCCTGACCCGGCCCTCGGTCCCCCGCGACGATCGGCTGAGGAACGACCCTGACGGGAACGGCACTTGACCAGGCCGCGGTCCCGGGACAGGGTCGTTGCCGACACGCCGTGTACAGCCGGCGCACGAGTTCGACGGGGGTACGCGAGGTGACGTTCCACGAGGTCCACTGGCAGCAGGCGACTCCCGGACACTTCGAGCTGAACGGACTGACCGTGCCGGCCCGCAGTGGTGTGCGGCTGCTCCCCATGACCACCGTGAGCGAGGACGTCGTCGTCGCCGTCACCGCCGTGTCGGGTCGGACGGCCGTACAGCTCCAGGCCTTCCGTGCGTCGCCGGGACGCGACTGGGACTCCGCACGGTTCGAGCTCCTGGCGCGGCTCCGGCGGAACGGCGGCACGGCGACCGAGGTCGGCGGCCGCGCGTCGGGGATCGAGGTCCACGCCCGCATCCCTGTGGTCACTCCTCGGGGCACGGAGAGGACCCAGGAGGTGCGGTTCGTCGGCCGGCAGGGTCCTGGCTGGCTGCTGCGGGGCACCATCACCGGGGCGGGGGCCGCGCCAGGGGTCGGCGACGCGTGGCCTGACGAGGTGTTCGAGGGGGCGACCGTCACGTGCACGGCGCTCGTGGCACCGGGCGGCTCGGCGATGGAGCTGCGTTGGCCTCCGGTCGAGGTGCCCGGGAGCGCGTAGCCGGCGGCGGGCGCCGACCCCGGCCGCGCCCGCCCCCGGTGGCCGGCGCCATCAGGGAAGGGAAGTGGACCGAGAGACGGTTCGCCACGCGACCGGTGGGGGGGGGGACGCAGAGGTCGGGTTCGTGCCCAGGGGTCCCCGAAAACCCCGCAGGAATCTCCGCCAGGTCCCTAGAATCCGGCTTCGATGAAGAGACGAGTGCAGTTCACCGAACAGGTCGCACGCTTCCGCGACTACATGCCGACCGATGATCGGGCCGCGTTCCTGAACCTCGTCGAGAGGATCACGGCCGACCCCGAGGGCGCCGGCAGCCACCTCGCCTACACGGGCGACTCCGTGACGCGCGCTGTCTGGGAGGACCACGTGATGGTGCACTACGTCGTCACGGCCTTCTTCGTGGTCGTCATCGAGCTCGACATCCACGATCCCGCGCGCGGTTTCGACGGGCTGTAGGAGCACGCCGCCCGGCTCGGAGCTCATCGTGCACGCCGGCACGGAGTGGCGACCGCGGGAGTCGTTCGTACGCGGCGGATGAAGCGGGCCGGCTTCGTCGCCGGCCCTCACGGGGGCGCCGCCTGGCCCGGCCCCTCGCGGCGCCGGGCCAGGTCGTCCGCGCCCCGTCACCGCCCGGCCGGCGACGTCGACCGACCGGGCGCCAGGCTCGGAGTTTCGGGCTCCGAGTCAGGAGCGGGACCAGGGCCGGCGCCTGGACGTGGTGGAGTGAGAGCGACCCCCTCCGACGCCGCCGAGGTGCAGGGCCAGCGCGGTGAGGCCGAGCAGCATCACGTTCGTCGAGGAGAAGACGTCGTTGGTGGCGATGTCCGCGGCGTTGATGAGGAAGGCGACGAAGAACAGTACGGCGGCTGCTATGCCCAGCATGCGCGGGACTCCTTTCCTAGGTGGCGTGGCGTCCGTATGCCCCCGCACTCCCGGCGCACACCTGGACGCATGCGCGCGCCCCCTGAGGCGCTCGCTTCGTCCGCACCGTGCGTGCCCGCCTCCCCCGCGCGCCACACGGCGGTGGCGCCGGACCACCTGGTGGCCCGGTCAGCGCTGTCCGGGGTGTCCGCGCCACTGGAGGACCTTGAGGGCGGTGCCGACCTCGATGGTGTGCTCGGCCAGGGGGCGTGGCAGGAGTTCGTCGGCGCGGGCGAGGCGGCGCAGGAGGGTGTTGCGGTGGGTGAAGAGCCGGGCGGCGGCGCGGGTGGCGTTGCACTGCTCGGCGATGAAGGCGCGCAGGGTCTCGGTGATCTCGGGGGGTGCGGTCTCCAGGGCGCCGAGGGTGCGGGTGACGAACCGGTCGGCGCGTTCGGGGTCGGCGGTGAGCAGGGCGACGAGTTCGACCTCGTGGTGGAAGGCGAGGCGCGAGGGTGAGGTGAGACGGGTGAGCATCTGCTGGGTGGTGAGGGCGTCGAGGTGGCTGCGGCGGAAGCCGTCGACGCCCGGCGCGGTGGAGCCGATCGCGGCCCGTACGTCGGGCAGGGGGTCCAGGGCGGCACGTGCCCGGTCGGCGTCGGGTCGGCCGTGGACCCACAGCCAGCGTGTGGCGGCGCCGGCGATGACGCTCAGCGGCCGCAGCTGTCCGGCGGCCTCGGCGAGCGCGTCCGCGGCCCGGTCGAGGTGGCTCAGGTCTGCGTCGGGTGCGTCGGTCCAGACGATCGCGGCGGTGTGGGCCGGCTGCAGGCGGTACCCCAGTCGGCTCTCCGCGCGCTCCCGGGTGATCGGCGCTCCTTCGAGCAGCAGGGTGACGGTCTCCCGGCGTTCCGCGTGGGTGCCGCGGGTGAGTTCGTCGCGCTCGGCGCGCATGCGGGCCGAGATGGCGCTCACGGTGTCGTCCACGAAGGAGGAGATCGAGCGCAGGGACACGTCGAGGAGCTCGCGCAGCTCCTGCGGGTCGCTGGTGAGCGTGCAGGCGATCTGCGTCCACATGCGGACGGCGACGCTCTCGCCGACGCGGTAGGCGTCGAGGGCGGACTCGTCGAGTCCTCTGCGGATCATGTCCCGGGCGACGGCCAGCGGCGCTTCCGTGTCGTTGGGCGGGACAGGCTCACCCGGCGCGCGGACGTTGGAGGCGGCCCAGAAGAGCAGGTTGGAGCGGTTGGTCCGGCGCGTGCCGGCCGCCAGGGACGGATCGGCGGCGATCTGCCGCCTGGCCTCGCCGGACAGGGTCGCCGCGTCCAGCTCGGCGAGCCATTCCGGGGCGGGGGTGAGCGCGATCTCGGCGCCCCGGCGGATGAGTTCCCGGATCCTGGGCGAGGGTGACGGCCACGACATGCGCCCATCGTAGTGGTGCGGATTGCCATGCAGACAGCGCTTGATGGTGCAGTTTGCACATTGTTGCCGGGTCGCCGTCGCACCACGATGGACCCACTCGTACACCGCCACCGCCGGGAGCCGCCCGTGTCCACGTCCCCTGCCAGGTCCGCCGTCGAGCACCTCGACGTCCTCATCGTCGGAGCCGGGATCTCGGGCATCGGCGCCGCCCGCTATCTGAAGACCGAACTGCCGTCGAAGAGCTTCGCGATCCTCGAAGCACGCCGGGCCTCCGGGGGGACCTGGGACCTGTTCCGCTACCCGGGCATCCGGTCGGACTCCGACCTCCACACCTTCGGGTACGAGTTCAAGCCCTGGCGCGACGAGCAGTCCATCGCCGACGCTCCGCGGATCCTGGCGTACCTGCGGCAGGCGGCCGCCGAGAACGGCATCGACGCGCACACCAGGTACCACCACAAGGTGCTGGGGGCCTCCTGGTCGACCGACGAGGCCCGGTGGACCGTCGAGGTCGAGCGCACCGACACCGGCGAGCGCACCACCCTGACCTGCGGCTGGCTGTTCTGCGCGGGCGGCTACTACCGCTACGACGAGGGCTTCACGCCCCGGTTCGAGGGCCTGGACCGCTTCCCGGGCCCGGTCGTGCACCCGCAGCACTGGCCGGAGGACCTGGACTACGCGGGCAAGCGGGTCGTGGTGATCGGCAGCGGGGCGACCGCGGTCACCCTGGTGCCGGCGATGGCGGGGACCGCCGGTCACGTGACCATGCTGCAGCGCACGCCGACCTACGTGATGCCGGTGCCGCGCGCGGACGTGGTCGCCAACACGCTGAAGAGGTTCGTCGGCGAGCGGCGGGGCTACGCGCTGACCCGGCGCAAGAACATCGTCCAGCAGCGTCTGGTCTGGCGCTTCTGCCAGAGGTTCCCGAAGACCGCCAGGCGCCTGATCCGGTGGGTCAACGCCCGGCAGCTGCCGGCCGGCTATCCGGTGGACGTGCACTTCAACCCGCCGTACGACCCCTGGGACCAGCGGCTGTGCGCCGTCCCCGACGGCGACCTGTTCCGTGCGATCCGGGAAGGCCGGGCCGACGTGGTCACCGACCGGATCGCGGCCTTCACCGAGCGCGGCGTCCTGCTGGAGTCCGGCCGGGAGCTGGAGGCGGACGTGGTCGTCACCGCCACCGGGCTGAACGTCCAGGCGTTCGGCGGCATCCGCCTCACCGTCGACGGCCAGGAGGTACGACTGGCGGACACCCTCTCCTACAAGGGCATGATGCTCTCCGGCGTGCCGAACTTCGCCTTCGCCATCGGCTACACCAACTCCTCCTGGACCCTGAAGATCGGCCTGCTCTGCGAGCACTTCTGCAGGCTCCTCGCCCACATGGACGCCCACGGCCACGACACGTGCCGGCCCGAACCGTCGGACCCCGGGATGGCGACCCGACCGCTCCTGGACTTCGGCGCCGGCTACGTCCGGCGCGCCGTCGACTCGCTGCCCCGCCAGGGGGACCGAATGCCCTGGCTGACGTCGATGGACTACCGGGACGACGTGAAGCTGCTGCGCACGGGCGGCGTCACCGACCCGGAGCTCGCGTTCTCCCGGGCCGCCGTCCGCGCGGAGGCGACGGCGTGACGGGCGGCGCCGACCCGGAGGACCGGTTCGTCGACCTTCCGGCCGGCCCGCGCCTCGCGTACCGGACGCACGGCCCGGACGGCGGCGAACCCCTCCTACTGATCTCGGGGCTGGGGCTCGACCTCACCTCCTGGCCGGCCCCC
Organism: Streptomyces sp. NPDC104202; assembly: GCF_055584185.1. Lineage (NCBI taxonomy): Bacteria > Bacillati > Actinomycetota > Actinomycetes > Kitasatosporales > Streptomycetaceae > Streptomyces > Streptomyces sp. NPDC104202. Next base: position 140,925 of record NZ_JBVJMN010000001.1, read on the forward strand.
TTCGTCGACGGCATCGTCGGCCACGGCTTCCGGGTGGTGCGCTTCGACAACCGCGACGCCGGCCGGTCCAGCCGGATCGACGCCCCGGCGCCGGGCCGGGCGCGCCAACTGCTGGCGCGCCCCCGCCCCGACGCGTACGACCTCGGCGACATGGCGGCCGACACGCTGGGCCTGCTCGACGCCCTGGGCATCGAACGGGCCCACGTGGTCGGCATGTCGATGGGCGGCATGATCGCGCAGACCCTCGCGGCCCGGCACCCCGACCGCGTCGCCACGCTCACCTCGATCTTCTCCACCACCGGCCACCGGCGCGTCGGCAGGCCGGCCTGGTCGACCGTCGCGCGGCTCGTCACGCCCGCTGCGCGCACCGTCGAGGAGTCGGTCGCCCGGCACCTCCACCTGGTGGCGCACATCGGCGGCCGCGGGTTCCCCGCCGACGAGGCACTGGAGCGGGCCTGGGCGACCGCCGTGTGGGAGCGCTGCGGTGGCAGACGCTCCGGTGCGCCCGTGGCCCGGCAGATCGACGCCATCCGCGCCTCCGGCGACCGCACCGCCGAACTGGGCCGGATCACCGCCCCGACGCTCGTCGTCCACGGCGACCGCGACCTCCTCGTGCACCCCAGCGGCGGCCGCGCCACGGCCGCCGCGATCCGCGGCGCCCGCCACGTGGAGATCGCCGGCATGGGGCACCACCTCGCTCCCGGCGTCCTCGACCGTCTGACGGACCTCGTCACCGCCCTCGCCCGCACGCCCGGCGCCCGCGTCGCGCCGACCCCACCAGCAGGAGAGCCCGTATGAACAGCAGTGTGCGCGGCAAGGTGGCGGTGGTCACCGGAGCCGCCTCCGGCATCGGCCGCCACCTGGCCTTCAAGCTCGCCAAGCGCGGCGCCCGTCTGGCCGTCTGCGACGTCGACGACACCCGCCTGGCCGAGACCGCCGCACGCGCCCGGGCGCTGGGCGCCGAGGTCCACACCGCCCGCCTCGACATCGGCGACCGCGCCGCCGTACTGGCCTACGCCGCGGGCGTCGCGGCGCACTACGGGGTGGTGCACCAGATCTACAACAACGCCGGGATCAGCGGCGGCGGGCAGACCGTCCTGGAGGCGGACTGGGAGGTGTACGACCGCACCCTGTCGGTCAACCTGTTCGGCGTCATCCACGGCACCAAGGCCTTCCTGCCCCACCTCATCGCCTCGGGCGACGGCCACGTGGTCAACGTCTCCAGCCTCAACGGCTACCTGGCCCAGCCCGCCCTCTCCGCCTACTGCGCGAGCAAGTTCGCCGTCCGCGGCTTCACCGAAGCCCTGCGCACCGAGATGCTGACCGAGCGCCTCCCCGTCCGGGTGTCCCTCGTCCACCCCGGCGGCGTGAAGACCGACATCGCCACCTCCACCCTCGCCCAGGCCCGCGACCAGGGCCTCACCCCGACCGCCGCCGAGCTCGCCCGCACCCGCGTCTACAACGAGAAGCTCCTGAAGATGCCCGCCGAGCAGGCCGCGCGCATCATCGTCGACGGAGTGGAGGCCGGATCCCCCCGCATCCGCGTCGGCTCCGACGCCAGGAACGCCGACCGCCTGGTCCGTCTCCTTCCCCGCGCCTACCCCCGGCTGGCCGCCGCCCTCGAACGGAGGCTGTTCGGCGCTCGCTAGGGGGGCCCGTCGCTCATGCCGGGCTCGCGGGGTCTGGTCGAGGTCCACGACGTCCCCTCTCCCTGCCGAGTCTCGTCGGCCGTCAGGGACGCGCGACCCGCGGCAGGAAGGCAAGGCCCGTCGGCGTGTTGAGGCCGGTGGCCGGGAGGGTGGTCTGGCCGCCGCCGGTCTCCTGGACGCGGACGACGCGGTTGTGGAAGCCGTCGGCGATGTAGAGGCCGCCGCAGCCGTCGAGGGCGAGGCCGAGCGGGTCGCTGAGACCGGTGGTGGGGACGGTGGACTGGCCGCCGCCGGCCGCGAGTCTCACCACGCGGTCGTTGCCGCTGTCGGAGACGTAGAGGTCGCCCGCCGGGTCGAGCGCCAGGCCGGTCGGCTGGGAGAGGCCGACGGTGGGGAGCGTGGACTGGCCGCTTCCGTCGGCGGCCACCTTGACGACACGGTCGTTGACGAAGTCGGAGACGTACAGGTTGCCGGCGGCGTCGAGGGCGAGCCCCCAGGGGTGCAGGAGCCCCGTGGTCGGGACGGTCGTCTGGGTGCCGCTCGCGAGGGACACCTTCACGACCCGGTCGTTGAAGCTGTCGGCGACGTAGAGGTTCCCGGTGGGGTCGAGGGCGAGTCCGAGGGGACGTGACAGGCCGTCGGTCGGGACGGTGGACTGACCGCCGCCGCGGACCGACGTCACGACCACGCGGTTGTTGCCGGTGTCGGACGCGTAGAGGCGGCCCGCCGCGTCGCCGACCAGGCCCGTCGGCCGTACGAGTCCCTCGAAGGGCACGGCCGCCTGGTCGCCTCCCGCGGTGGGCAGGGCGACGACCCGGTTGTTCCCGTAGTCCGACACGTACAGGGGCGCAGGAGCTGTGGGCCGGGGGCCGGCCGAGGGGGTCGCGCCCGCCGTCGCCGTGGGCAGCGAGCACAGCGTGAGGAGGCCCACCGCGGCGGCGAGCCGACGCGCCCATCGGTCGGTGGGACGCCCCTTCCCGCGCGCGAGCTTCACCGTTCCGGACCTGGTCGTCGTACGCACCATGACTCCCCATCGGGTCTGAGCGGCCGGCCCGCTGCCGTGCCTGCGCCGACCATAGGAAGAGGCGTCGGCCGCGAGGGGGGAACCACGCCGCCCGGCCGCCCGCGGGCCACTCCAATGTCCGGGGCGCCGACGTCTCTCGGCGGACGCACCGGCGTGGCAGCGGCCCACTGCGGAGTCGCCTTGGGCAAGGCCGGCTCCGACCTCGCCCTGGAGACCGCCGACGCCGACGCCGGCCACGAAGGCTCCACTGTCGTCGTCGGCCTCAACGGCCTGCGCCTCCTGCGCGAGGCGGCATGGCCGCGACTCACCGGGGAGTCGTAGGCATGCAGGCCGTGGGCCGGGCACTCCGGCCGTGCGCAGCCAGGTCCGGAGTGCCCGGTCCGGCGGCTTGTCAGTCGCCGGCGACGGCCTCGACGACGAGGTCGGTGAGCAGAGCGCCCGCTGTTCCCTCGGGGTCGAGGTCGGGGTCGTAGATGGTGACGTTGAGACCCACGCAACGCGGCGAGCGTACGAGCGGGCGGAGCAGCGCGGTGAGTTCGCGGGGAAGCAGCCCGTCCGGGTCGGGACTGTCGACGGCCGGCATCACGCCGGGATCGAGCACGTCGGCGTCCAGGTGGACCCAGAAGCCCTCCAGATCCGTCGTCTCCAGGCTGCGCGCGGTCTGCGAGCCGGCTTCGCCCGGGCCCCCTGCCCGCAGGTCGGAGACGGTCGCCAGGGGGATCTTCAGCTCCCGCAGCTGGGTGATCTCAGGATCGTCCGCGTAGACGTCCCGCGTGCCGAGGACGCGCACGTCCTCGTCGCGGAGGTAGGGCCGCAGACCCTCCAGGTCCGTCAGATCGCCCTGCCCCCGGCCGGTCGCCAGGGCCAGCTCCTCGCCGCCGGCCGCGCCGATCCGGTCCGAGTTGCCCAGGTTGCGGAAGTCCGGGGAGGCGTCGACGGACGCGAGGCCGTAACGGCCGAGCCGGCGGAGGGCCAGCGCGGCCCCCAGCTGGATGGAGCAGTCCCCGCCCAGGACGAGGGTGAAGTCCCCGGCCGACACGTGGCGTTCGATGCGGTCGGCGAGCCGGACGGTGTACGTGGCGAGGGCGGAGGCGTTGAACACCCCGTCGCCCTCCTGCCAGTCACCCCGGTCGTACCTCGGCGGCACGACCACCCCGCCCTCGACGGCCCCGAGCCGCCGCACGATCCCGTTCTCACGCAGCGCTCCGGCGAGTTTGTAACAGCCGGGCACGGTGCCGGGGGCGGGCGGGCGCAGACCGAGGTTGGAGGGGGCGTCGATGATCACGGTGTTCCGCATGCGAGCCATCCTCACGGCCTTGCCGTACGAGCGCAATGATCCCGAGCGGACGGCGGCGGGGCGCAGCCGGGCCCACACCGCGCAGGGGAACGGGGTGTTCAGGGCGCGCGGTGTCTTCCCCACAGGGTCAGGTTGGCTTCCTGCCCTGCCCGCCAGAGGCGGCCTACGCTCAGGACGCCGCGCGCGCGGACGGAGTCTAGGATCTGCGCCATGGCGACGCGACTCGTGCAGATCAACATGAAGGCCAAGGACGACGCCGTTCTCGGCCGCTTCTGGGCCGACGTGCTCGGCTGGGGGCTCGACAGCGAGGGACCGGGGATCACCAATCTGGAGCCCGTGGGCTTCGCGTATCCCGACCCTGCGGCCGTCTGCATCGACCTCGTCGCCGACCCGGAGACCAAGACGGTGAAGAACCGGGTGCACCTTGACCTGGCCACCACATCGACGGCCCAGCAGCAGGAGTCGGTCGCCCGCCTCCGGGATCTGGGCGCGACGCTCGCCGACGTGGGTCAGGGCGATGTCCCCTGGACGGTCATGGCAGATCCGGAGGGCAACGAGTTCTGCGTCCTGGAGCCCCGGCCGATCTACCAGGACACGGGGCCGATCGCTGCCGTGGTGGTCGACTGCGCCGATCCGCGAGGGATGGCCCGGTTCTGGGGTGGGGCGATGGACTGGACGGTGCACCAGGTCAGCGACGACCAGGCATCCCTGCGATCCGCACAAGGCGTCGGCCCCTACCTGGAGTTCGTCCGCACACCGGACGCCAAGCGTGTCTGGAACCGGGTCCACCTCGACGTCAGCCCGTACCCCGGTGCCGACCCGGAAGCAGAAGAAGCCCGCCTCCGCGCCCTGGGCGCCACCGACCCCGGCATCGATCAGTCCGCCCTGTCGTGGCGGATTCTGGCCGACCCGGAGGGCAACGAGTTCTGTCTCCTCAGCCCCCGCTGACCTGGGGCGACCGCCGAGGGCAGAGGGTGATCGAGCCGTCGGGTCGTCAGGTCATCGAGTCGTCGAGTCGTCGAGTCGTCGGCAGGGCCTCGGGCCTGGGTGCCGACGGGTGACACGGGAAGGTCCACGGGTCCGAGCCGTGCCGGAATCACGCCGAGGGCTCGGAGATGAGGAGGGTCCGCCTGCGTGTCCGGGTCAGGCGGCGGCTCGCCGCTCGCGCACGAGCAGCCCCGCGGTCAGGGCGACGATCGCCGCGGCCGGCCCGTGGACGCCGTACGCGGTCGCGGCCGGGCCCCCTTGGCTCAGGACGACCACCATGTCGCCGAGCGGGACGAAGGCCATGGCCGCCATGGCCAGGCCAAGGGCCTTGCGGTGTCCGGCCGACAGGAGCGTGAGTATGACGAGGCCGAAGCCGACGTCCCGCAGGCCCTTCACCATGAGGAAGCCGTTCCCTTCGCCGCGCGGCCAGGTCGGCACCCCGAATCCCTCGGCCAGGGTCTGCGGCGCCAGGAGGAAGCCGCCTCCCGTGTACAGCAGGAACAGCCCGGTGAGGACGGCGAGGAGGGTGGCGACGCGCTGCGTGGACATGGTGATCTCCTGAGGGTTCTGGCGTACGGAAGGAAGAAGGAAGGAAGGAAGGTGGATGTGGCGGGGCCGGGGCGACGGGTCTCCCTGCGAACCTGGCGAGGCATCACGACTCGACCCGGGGCGGGTCCCGGTCTACGCGCTGCGGGGCGCGCACTCGGCGCGGACGGGTCAGGGGCGGATGACGTAGCGGCCGCGGAGGCCGCCCTCGGCGGTGGCCCGGTGGGCGTCGGCGGCCCGGTCCAGCGGGACCACGGTGTGGACGCGGGTCGGGAGGTCGCCGTCGGCGGCCCGCGTGAGGAGCTCGGCGAGTCGGGTGCCGTCGAAGGCGGTGACCACGGAGGCGACCCGGATCCCCCGCTCGGTCGCGGGTCCGAGTCCCGGCCGCAGGCCGACGTAGGCGCCGTCGTCGCGCACCGCCCTCAGGGCCGCGTCGTCGAGTTCCGCGGGGTCGACGACCGCGTCCCAGCCCGGCTCGACGTGCGTGGTGAAACCGGCGCCGAGACCGCGGACGAACTTCTCGTCGTCGGCGCGGGCGAGCCCCGTCACCTGCCAGCCGCGCTCCTGTGCCAGGACGGCGACGTTCGCTCCGACCGCTCCGGCGGCGCCCGTCACGAGCAGGCGGTCGGCACCGGCGGGCGCGTCGCCGAGCAGGTCGACCGCGTGCGCGGCGGCAAGGCCGTTGAGGGGAACGGTGGTCGCGGCCAGGAGGTCCAGCTCCTCGGGGACCGGAACGACCTCGGTCGCCGCGACCAGGATCTGTTCCGCGTAGGTGCCGTGGTCGCGATCGAAGCCGACGACCAGGCCGGCCACCCTGGTGCCGCGCATCAGGTCGACGCCCGGCCCGACCGCTTCCACCACGCCGGCGAACTCCCAACCGAGTCCCGTGTGTTCGGTCTGGTGGACCAGCCCGATCCGGTGGAAGAAGCCCGCGGCGACGCCGAGGTCGGTGGGGTTGACCGTCGCGGCGGCGAGGGCGACGCGGATCTGTCCCGGGCCGGGCTCGGTGACGGGCACGTCGATGATCTCGATCGAGTCGGGTCCGTTCGGGTCACGGACGACAGCGGTACGGAAAGTGGCAGCGCGCATGGCTTCGTTCCCTCGCGATGGGGGTGATCGGTTCCGGGTTCCATGCTGGTTTCGTTAACCTCGGCTCGGAAGAAGGCACTTGAAAGTGCGTAAGCCACCCGGGCACCGAAGGAGCGACTCATGTCGACGCGGACAGCGGCTCAGGACCGGGCCGAGGCGAGGACGAGCTACGACGCGTTCATGGCGGGATGTCCGAGCCGCCGGCTGCTGGAACGCATCTCCGACAAGTGGGTCGCCCTGATCCTCGCTGCGCTCGGCAGCGACGGCCCGCACCGTCCCGGGGTCGACCACCAGGACGGACCCCGCTCGATGCGCTACTCCGAACTCTCCCGTCGTCTCGCCGGCGCCAGTCAGAAGATGCTCACCCAGACCCTGCGCTCCCTGGAGGCCGACGGCCTGGTCACCCGTACCGTCACCCCCACCGTGCCGGTCACCGTCACGTACGCACTGACCGACCTCGGCCTGTCCCTGAACACCGTCATGGCCGGCCTCAAGGAATGGGCCGAGGCGCACATGCCCGACGTCCTCGCCCACCGGGCCGCACACCAAGCCGCCGCCGAGGACTGAGGCGGGGCCGCCGCAGCCCGCGGTCGGGCGTGGCGCGGTGCACGTGCGCGGCCCTATCCGGAGTCCCGGTGCCGCCGAAGTGGCCGCTCGTCCGCGGCGGAACGCCGCCCGGCCGGACCGAGCGCGGCCGGGCTGCGACGCCCCGCGCCAAGGCATGGCGCAGGAACCCTCTCCGCCGGCACAGGTCATGGCGGGGCGTCCGCGAGGCTCCTCAGCGACCGCCCGGCCGCGTCCGGGGCTCGGCGGGCGCGGGCTGGTCGACGTAGCGGACGGTCTGCATCATGCCGAGGTCTCCGTGGTGGAGCTGGTGGCAGTGGGCATAGGTGTCGCCCGTGAAGTCCTCGTAGCGGACGAGGAAGGTGGCGGACTGTCCGGGTCGTCCACCGGCCAGGGCGATGGTGTCGTGCCAGACCGGCGGGTCGAGCCGCCGGCCGTTGCGGTGGGTGAGCAGGATCTGGTTGGTGTGGAGGTGGAAGGGGTGGCTGCGGGCGGGGATGGTCTCGTCGGTGCGGACGGTCCAGCGCTCGACGGTGCCCAGGCGAAGCGTGTGGTTGGTGTGGTTCGGGTCGAACAGGCCGTAGGCGGGATCGTGGGTGAGGTCCCCGTCGGGGTCGGCCGCGGGCGTGGCGTGGGTGCCCAGCATGCGGTACGCGTTCGGGAAGGCGCCGGTGAAGACGTTGGGGTCCACGTGGAAGACCACTTCCCGGTCCGCCCCCGGGTCGGTGATGTCGGCCTCGTCGAGGAACGGCCTGCCCTGCGGCAGCGACGCGGGAAGCCCCATCGGCGGCTGCACGGGCTCGCCCGTGACCTGGATCGTCATCAGCGGGCCGGAGACCGAGGCGGCGCGCAGTTCGTAGGTGCCGGGCGTCTCACCCCGGATCAGGACGTCCGCGCGGTTGCCCATGCCCAGCTCCACCACGCTCTGGGCACGCGGCGCGCCGAAGGTGACCCCGTCCTGCGCGATCTGGTGCAGGGTCAGTCCGTCACCACCGGCGACGGCGCTCCTGACCTCCAGCGGCAGGGCCGTGAACGCGGTCGCGCCGACGAGCCGCCACCGCTGGACCTCTCCGGGACGAAGCGTGAGGGTCGGGTTCACCGTGCCGTTGACGGTGAAGGTGGAGGCCACGCCGCTCAGCCAGTTGCCCGAGGTGAAGGCGGGGACGTGGCCGTCCTTGAACTTCAGCTCGCTGACGCAGACGACGACGTCGGCCGCCGCCTCGATCTCCGGGACCTCGTCGACATCGCCCTCCACGATGATCACCCCGGCCATCCCTCCGATCACCTGCTCGGCGGTGGCCCCGTGCAGGTGAGGGTGATACCAGTACGTCCCCGCCGGATGGTCCTCCGGCACGTGGATGACCGTCTCGTACCGCGGCTCCGCGACCCTGGCCTCCACTTCCTCCTCCGTCCGGGGCACGAACTCACGCAGGACGTTGTCGGCCTGTTCGGACGGACTCACGTGCAGGCCGTGCGTGTGCAGGTTGAAGCTGTTGGCGGGGTGGGGCTCGTGCGCGTCTCCGGGGGTGTGGGGCGGGTTGGGCGGCAGCCCGTTCACGTGCGTCAGCCGCAGCGAGTCCCCGCCCCGCAGGCGGAGGGTCGGCCCCGGGATGGTCCCGTTGTAGGTGCGGGTGCTGACCTGCCCGTAGCCCGGTACGACCATGTCCGTGTAGCGCACGTCGAGCGTCTGGTCGAGCACGCGTGCCACCGAACCGGGTACCGTCTGAGCCGCCGAGACGACGGGCTGCGGGAACGCCGGCGTTGCTGCTGCCGGTGTCCCCGGTCCCGCGGCAGGGCGTCCCGATGCCGCTACCGCGGTCCGGCCGGCCAGGGCGCCCCCTGCCGCCGCTGTCAGAGCACCGACAGGGATCGCCTTGAGCACTGACCGACGACTGACTCCACCCTTGTGTTCCATAACTGAGCAATCTAGAACAATTCACCCATGGCGCTCGTGAGGCATACCGAGGGGATGAGGGCCCCGGCCTGGTGGCCGTGATGCTGCGGGCCGCCCCTGTGGGGGCGGTGTGACGCCGCAGGCGCAGAGTCAATGCGGACGGCGGACGAACGGGACGAGGCGGCGGCGCGGGCGTGGCTTGCTTGACCGGCAGGAGCGTCGCCTGCACAGTCGGGATGCGGACCCGTGAGGCAGTTCCTCTGTCGGCCGCTTTCCTGTCCAGAGGTGGCGGACAGCCCCCGAGCCCCCAGGAGCAACCTCTCCGATGGTCCTCGACCTGGTGCTGATCGGTACGGCCATCACTCTGGGGCCCCTGCACAACAGTGCCTTCATCCTGCTGCTGTCCTCGCGACGCGGCGTGCGGCAAGGGCTGGCGTTCCTGTTGTCGTGGCTGGCGAACCTGGTGGCCGTCACGGCCGTCGTCGTCCTGCTCACCGGTGGCCAGCCCCCCGCCCGGCACACAGCTCCCTCCACCGCCGGGCTCGCCGCGAAACTCGCCATCGGCGTCGTGCTGGTGCTCTACGGCGCGCACCGCCACCGGCGACCGCCCCGCCCGCACGGCCCTCCCCGCTGGACCAGCCGGATCGACAACGCCTCTCCCCTCACGGCCGCCGGCCTCGCCTGGCTCCTCCAGCCCTGGGCGCTGGTCGGCGCCGGCGCCGCGACCGCCCTCGACGCCGACCTCTCGACCCTCACCGACTGGCTCACCCTCACCGCGTACTGCCTCCTCGCGACGCTCAGCCTCATCGTCATGGAGATGTACGCGGTCTGGGCCCCCGGCGCCGCCAACGCCCGCCTCAACGCCCTCCGCACCTGGCTGGCCGAACACCAGGAACAACTGATCGTCACCCTCGCCCTGATCGTCGGCCTATACCTGACGGCCCGCAGCATCTACGGGCTCGTCACCTGACCCGATCAGAGCCCGACGACGGCCGTCCGGTCGCTGCGCGCGAGGGCCACGCCTGCGGCGGCGTGGCCCCGGACCCTCACCGGACGAACGTCACCGCAGGGAAGTCCGAGGTGGGTCCGTCGAGGAGGCGCCGGCGACGGTGGCGGAGGTGCTCGTCGAAGAACGCGAGCGGGTAGGCCTGCTGGATCCTCACCGCCTCGCCGGGATCGAGGGAGCCGATCGCCCTCCGCAGCTGCTCTTCGCTCCATCCGCGCATCTTCGCCATCTGGGGAAACAGCGCCTCGTTGTCGCCGTAGGAGAGGTGCATCGCGCCCTCGGCGTGGATGTTCCTCCGCCAGCCCCGTAGCCGCGACCAGAACGCGGCGGCCGCCGGGTACCCGGCTCGGGTGTACTCCGCCGTCACCATCAGGAACGGCCGGTCCAGGTCTCCGGCCAGCGGCGGGTTCATCTCCATCGGGCCGTCGAAACTCACCCCCGCCCGGATACGCCCGTCGGCGAGCATGGCGCAGGCCGTCGCCGTTCCGCCCTTCGACCAGCCCATCGCCCCGATCCGCCGAGGGTCCAGCGCCCCGAGCAGCCCCGCCGGCAGCTGTCGGCCATCCGCGTCCGGGTTGCGTCCGGCGGCGATCCGCTCGACGCAGTCGACGACGAAGCGCAGGTCTGCCGCGAAGTCCCCGGGCATCGTCGGCGCCTCCCGGTCGAAGACCGGAACGGCCACCCGTCCGTCGGGAAACGTGGTGTACGAGTCGTACGCGTGCGCCACCGTCACCACCGCGTAGCCGTGACTCGCGAGCTCCTGCACCACGACGGTGTGGTCTCCCTGGTGGCTGTGCGCGCCATGGGAGAACACCACGACAGGCATCCGCCGCCCCGAGCGCCGCACCGGCGCACCCACATGACCGGACGTGAACGGCGCCAGCGGCGCCACCTCGCTGAACCCGACGTCGGCGAGGAACGCCTCAAGGGCCCCCGCCGGCATCCAGGACGCCACCGGAAACCCCTCGACGTTCCGCGCGGGGTACCAGACCGTCGCCATCAGCTCCCGAAAGCGTCCGGCACCGGCGATCTCGTCCGGCCGCGACCGGTCGACGAGCCGCAGCTCGACCCTGCCCACCGGGTACGGCCCGGTCGGCGCCGGCAGCGTCAGTCGCGCCGCCGCGGCACCGCTCGGCCCCGGGTGGGCCGAAGCAACCCCGTCCGCGCCCGGCCGAACCGCGGCGAGGCCCGCCGTCGCCGATCCGGCCCATGCGGGACCGGCAACAGCCGCGAGCGGCAAAGCCGTCCCAGCGGCCAGCCCGGCCCCCAGGACACGACGCCGCGTCATCCCCACCCGGCTGCCGAACGACGACAAGGTCATAATTCCTCCCCTGGTCAACGCATCGCCAACCGTGCCGTGGCGAACGCTCCTTGGTCACGGAAGCCACGCTGTCAGCTACTCGTCGGTGAGACATCAGCCCACCGGCTCACCACGGAGGAGCGGCCTTCGCCCACGGGTCTACACCCTGGGGCGACACGGTCGCCGCACAGGGCCATAGGGGCCACTCGGCCCGCTCGCCGATTCAGTCGGCCGCCTGATCGTCACCGACCACCGACCTCCCTCACGTCCGACCCTCCTCACCGCCCCGCCCCGGCGCGGCCTCTACGTACCGGACCGGGCCTCCAACGGCGCACCGGGAAGGAATGGGACCGCGCCACCCGCTACTCCCACGAATCCGGCTCCAACACCGAGGGCGGGGCCGACTGATCCGAGGGGCCCGCGGACATCGTCACGAACTCCGGCGCCGATCCCCGCCACCGGAGAGATCCACGGGCCTGTGACTCACCCAGAACCGTGCTCCGCGCTGTCCGCGCTTAGATTCCGGGGCATACCGTACGACGGCGACATCCCGTGCGAAGACGGCGACCGTCCCGCGCTGGAGGGGGAATCCGCGCGGGACGGTCGCGAGGCCGCCGCCTGCGAGCGGGGGGATGGCTGCAGGCGGACCGGCTGTAGAGCAGCCCCATGTGCTCTGTCGTCCGACTACCCCCACATGCCGGCCCCACACCCCGTGCGCGGCGAGTGGGCTGAGAACAGGGGGTGCCGTCACGGTCACGAAGCCGGTGGCTTGGCAGGGCCGGCGGGGAGATCCGGCTGGCGGGGGTGCCGCAGCCCTGCCGGCCCGAGGAGGAAGCGGTCCTTCGCGGGGGTCATCGTGGTGCCGCACCGTAACGTCCGAAAGAAGCCAGGGGGTGTCCCGCCGATCAGGACGGCTCGTACCGTCATCCCGCCTGGGGGCGGGCCGGTGCGGTCCGCAGGCGGGCGACCTGAGCGGCGTGGCGGGCCCGCATGGCTCGGCGTTCCTCGGCCTCGGCGCGTACCGCGGACCTGGCTTCCTCTCCGGCGTCGAAGGGTGCCGGGGAGAATCGGTCGCCGGCACTGACGTGCCGCTTCCAGTCGTCCTGCCAGAACTCCACGGTCCAGCCGGGCCACACCTTCGGCACGTCGTAGGCCGGCGGGGAGGAGGAGAGGGACCACCAGCCCAAGCGGCGGCGTTCGGGGTCGAGGTGGATGCCGGAGTTGACGTGCAGGCGGCAGGTGCCGTGTTCGGGTGCGTCTGTCAGGCGGTCGAGCAGGGAGACGCCTTCGTGGACGGGGTGGTCGAAGGCGTCCGAGGCGAGGTGGCAGCGGTCGGACCCGACGGTGATCACCACACCGCCCGGGTCCGGGCCGACCAGGTCTTCCTCGTCGGGGGCGAGGAACGGGGCCGGGGAGGAGTGGTTCGAGTCTGCGCAGCGGACGTACTGCGGGTCCAGCCCGACGTGCCGGCGCAGTTCCGCCGGGCCGTCGTAGAGCCAGCGGACTTGCCAGCCCGGCCACGCCGCTCGGATCAGTTCGAGCATGGCCGCACGGTGGCGGAGCTCCGTACTGGGCCCTTCCCAGGCGAAGAACAGGAGGAGCTTGCGGCCGAGGTCGAGCAGCGCACCGGCCTGGGCCATGGAGTCGTCGAGCCACCAGTCGTCCCGGCGGAGTTCGGGAAGCATGTCGAGGACCGCCATCGGCCCGTCGAGCAGGTCGAGGTCCATCCCGACCGCCCAGCCGGTCCGGTACAGCTCATGTGTGCCGTCCTCGCGGACCACGATGATGTTGGCTCTGTCTCCCATGGAGTCAGGATGACCTGGCGGGCGACCGTCGGTCATCCGGTTTCGGCGGCTCAGGAAGCCCCCTCGGACGGCGATTCCGCGTGTCGCGCCGGAAGCGGGCGCAGAAAGTGGGCCCGCCCGGTGCAACGTGCGACGGCTTCCCGGGCGGGCTCTCCTCACCATCGTGCGCCTGGTCGTCCGTTTGCGCACGACGCGGGATGTCAGACGGGCTTCGTAGGCTGCGGCCCATGAGCATGAACGGCGCATATCTGCGTGTGACGTCTGCGGAGCTGGAACGGGCGCTCGCGGATTCCGCATGGGCTCTGGAGTTCGCCGAGGAGATGCCGGACGCGCAGGACGACGACATGCTTCCGGGGCGCCGCGGCCGTCGGGGACGCCATGCTGATCTGGATCGGCTGAGCCGGACCGGAGAACGCATGGAGGCAGAGGGTCGATTGGAGGCAGAGGGTTCGGAAGAACCGGCTCGCTGCCTCTCGGTGCCTGCTCCGTCTCCGGGTTCGCCGGTCGAGGACAGGGCTCGGCGTCCGCTCAGGCACTCGGGCAGGTCGCGCGGTACTCGGTGTCCGGCACGTGCTCGTGCCACTCTTCCCGTGTGAAGCCGCCGTCCGTGGCGCGGCAGGCCATGCCGAGGGTGTCGGCGGCGATCTCGGGGTAGTCGCCGATGTCGATGACGAAGACGTGACCGGCGCTTGAGGTGATCATGGTTCGTCCTTCGGGTCCGCCGAGGACGACGTCGTCGACGCCTTCGGTGTGGCCGCCGAAGGTGAAGGCGAGGTGGGGGCGTTCGGGGTCGGCGACGCTCCAGGCACGGACGGCGCCGTCCTCGCCGGCGCCGACGAGGAGATCGCCTCTGGGGTGGTAGGCCAGTCGTGCGTACGCGGCTCTGTCGGTTCCGGTGGACTCGGTCTCGCCGATCGGGGACGTACGGCCGTCGTGTCCGGTGTCCCAGAGGTGGACGCCGGGCTCGGACGTCGCCAGGGACGCGTAAGTCGCGAGGGCTGCGGCCGTGTCGCCCTTGGGGGAGAAGGCAGCACGAGCCCCGCCCGAGTAGGAGTGGCCTCCCGAGAGGAGTGACGTCTTTCCGGTGCGCAGATCCCAGAGCGTCAGGCTCTGCCCGGCGAGCAGGAGGCGTCGGCCGTCCGGGCTGAAAGCGATGTCACGTAGCCCGCGGGTGGCGCCGAGGGCCGAGGTCAGGACGGGGCGGGCGGGGTCGGAGACGTCCCAGACGCGGACTCGTCGCAGGTCGTTGACGGCGAGCAGAGGCTTGTCGGGGGCGAAGGCCAGTGACGGCCTGAAGACGTCTTCCTCGCCTCCGACGGTTCCGGCGATGCGGGGGCGGGCCGGGTCGGAGACGTTCCAGAGGGTGACCTCCCGGTCCTGGTTGAGCGTGGCGAGGAGGGAGCCGTCGGAGCTGAAGGCGACGTCGGCGAGGACATCGCCGGGGCCGATCATGGTGCCGCCGTCGACGGTGTCGTAGCGGTCCTTCACCGGATTCTCGGTGGCGGCGAGGCGGCGCGGCGCGGCGGGGTCGGAGAGGTCCCAGAGGGCGATCCGGGCGCCCCGGGCGACGGCGAGGGTCGTGCCGTCCGGGGTCAGGGCGAGGTCGTTTCCGTCGGGCAGGGTCTTCAGGGTGCGGGGCTGGTGGAGGTCGGAGAGATCCCAGTGGATGACCTCACCGAAGCTGACCGAGACGAGCGCGTTGCCGTCGGCGGTGAACCGGGCCGCCTCGACGAAGGCGGAGTGTCCGTGCAGGCGGGAGTCGACGGTGAGGGCCCTGGGGTCGGTGACGTCCCAGAGGACGACCTTGTCGTCCCAGCCCGCGCTGACCAGGCGGCGGCCGTCCGGGGAGAAGTCGAGGGAGGTCACCAGGTCGGTGTGGGCCGCGCGGTCGTCGAGGACGGTCGGGTTGCGGGGCGAGCGGACGTCGATCAGTTTGACCACGCGTTCGTGGCTCGCCGCCAGCAGACGGCCGTCCGGGCTGAAGGCCAGAGCTCCGCCCGCGTCCTCGATGAGGCCCAGTGGCTTGGGGGTGCGGGGTTCCGAGACGTCCCACAGACGGGTGTCCCCGTTTTTGTCGCCGGTGGCCAGGAGACGGCCGTCCGGGCTGAACTCCGCCCTGTCCCCCTGGATCAGATCCTGGAGGATCGACGTGTCCTCGACGATCGGGAGCTGTCGCGGCCTGCGAGGGTTGCCGACGTCCCACTGCACGAGCGTGCTCCGGTTCACGTACCGGGACCAGCCGAGGCTCGTGACGGTCTTCCCGTCGGGGCTGACGGCGACCACGCTCGGCCCGTCGGTCCGTGCCGTGAAGCCCGTGGACCGCAGGGTCGCGGACGGGCGTGGTTCCGCGGCGCCGCGCAGGCCGTCGAGGTTCCACATCCACACCTCGTCGTGCTTGCACACGGCGACGGCCGTCCCTCCACGGGGGCCGCCGAAGGCCATCGTCGCTTCGGTGCTGTCCGCCAGCGGGCAGGCGAGTCGGGCGAGCGGAGTACGGGGAACCGGGTCGCGGCCGGTGTCCCAGATGGTCCATCCGCCGACTGCCCAGGTGGCGAGCATCTCCCCGCCCCGTGCGATGACCGGGTCCCCCGTCGCCGAGGGCAGCTTCGTCACGCCGCGGAACGCGCTGTCGGCCAGGGTGTCGAAGAGCGTGCGGCGTGCATCGGCGCTGGGGCGCAGGGCGTAGGCGGCGAGGCCGAGACGCAGGGCGGCGCGGGGGTCGGAGGTGGCGAGGCCGTTCGCCTCGGCCAGCAGGGCCCGGGCCGTGGCGACTTGGCGCTGCGCCTCGGCGTTCCGTTGTTCCTTCACCGCCACGACGGCGGCGACGATCGCGAGGCACAAAGCGGCGGCGACGGCGGCCAGGGCTCGCTTCAGCAGGGTCGTACGGCGCTGCTCGCGGCGCAGTTCGCGCGTGGCCTCGGCTTGTCCGGCGGACAGGAACTCTGCTTCCAGCCGCGGCAGTCGGATGCGTTCCGCCATCTCTGCCGCTGCCTGGAGCCGGCTTCCGCGGAAGAGGAAGGCCGCGTCGCGGTCCGCGGTGTCCCACGCTTCGGCCGCGTTTTCCAGCTGCTGGCGCAGGAGCAGGGCGGCGGTGTCCTCCTGGATCCACCGGCGCAGCAGGGGCCAGGCCCGGAGCAGTGCCTCGTGGGAGATCTGGGCGGTGTTCTCGTCGACCGTCAGGAGTCTCGCGGCCGCCAGGCGATCGCGGATGTCGGTGGAGCCGGCGGGCAGTGAGGCGAACGGGACGCGGTGCCGCAGGACGGCGCCGCCTCCGTCGGAGGGGAGGTGGACCAGGCGCAGGAGCAGGGCGCGCATCGTCTCCTGTCCGTCGTCGTCCAGGGACTCGTAGACGTTCCGCGTCGTGGTGGCCACCGACTTCCAGATCCCTTGCGTCGCCTGGTAGGCGGCGAGGGTGAGGCGTGCTCCGTTACGGCCGCGCCATGTCTCGCGCAGGGCGTGGGCCAGGAACGGCAGGGCGGTGGGTGCGTCGTTCGCCGAGCGGCCCGACCGGAGGTCGTCGAGGAGGCGGTCGGTCAGACCCGGGTCGACGGTGAGGCCCACGGCGGCGGCCGGGCCTTCGACGATGACGCGTAGCTCCTGGTCGCGCAGGGGTGGCACGACGAGTTGGGCCCGTGCCAGGGCGCGTTCGAGCCCGGGGTGCTCCAGGCAGCTGCCGTAGTGGTCCGCCCGCAGACCGAGGACGACACGGGGCCGACGGTTCGTTCCGTCTCCGGTGAGCAGGGAGACGAAGGCGTTGCGTTCGCCGGGGTCGGTGCAGCGGGTGAAGACCTCTTCGAACTGGTCGACCACCAGCAGTCCGCAGGCAGGACGGCCGTGGCGCGGCGCAGGGAAGGATCCGCGTTCCAGCGCCGCCCTCACCTCGTCGGGCTCCCGTCCGGTGGCTCGGGCCCATGCGTCCGCGAGGGTGCGCAGGGGGTGGGGTCCGGGGGCGGGGAGCAGAAGGGCCGGGGGCGGGGTGTCCGTACGGGCCTCGCGGCCGGCGAGCAGGCCCGCGCGGAGCAGGGACGACTTGCCCGCGCCCGATGCGCCGACCAGGACCGCCTGGCCGCCTTCCGGGAGGTCGTCGACCAACTCCTTCAGGCGTGTGGAGAGTGCGTCGCGTCCGAAGAAGTAGGCGCTCTCGTCCGCTCGGTACGGCTGCAGTCCCGGGTAGGGGCAGGGCAGGTCCGCGGGTGGCTCGGTCGTGTCGACGTCGGCGGAGGGCGTGGCATAGGCGCGGTTGCGGGCGAGGACCAGCGAGCCCATGGTGCCCTCGCTCCGGCGGCCGGGGTTGACCCGTGGGTCGTCGGCGAACCGCTCGACGAGCGCGGCGTGGAGGCGGTCGGCGGTCAGCCACAGCGGTCCGGTCGGATCGCCGTCGTCGAGGAGTTCGAGCAGCCGCCCGGTGAACAGCGTGTGCCGTGCGCCCTCCGGCGCGAAGGAGAGCGCGTAGTGCGAGGCCGAGGTGAGCAGGAAGCTCCCGCGCGGGCCGGCGGAGGCGAAGGCCCGGCGCACTCCGCCTTCCGACGGCGGTGTGTCGGCGCGGCCGGAGAAGCAGCAGTCGAGGAGGACGACGCTGCCTCTTCCCGCGTCGCCCAGCAGGTCGCTGAGGGTGCGGTACGACACGGCCTGTGCGACGTGCCGGGCGGACCGGCCGCTCCGCGTGGCGAGGTAGAGGTCGTCGCGCGGGCCCAGGAGGCCGTGCCCGACGTAGCAGAAGAGAACGGGGCCGCCGCCCTCGGCCACCGCCTCCTCGACCGCTCCGACCACGCGCGGGGAGTCGGCGTGAGCCGGTACGCGCACGACATGGCGGGGATCCATGCCGCACACGTCGACGAGGCTGCGCTGCAGGGCGTCGAGTGTCGCGTCGACGGCGGGCAGGTCGGGGAGTTCCGACCCGTGGACGTGGCTGCCGGTGCCGAAGAGCACCGCGCGTGCGCCGGGTGCCGCGAGGCCGCCGCCCGTCATGACGTCGGGGTGTCCGGCGTGTTCCCGTGTCGCGGGTTCGTCTCGGGAGACTCGTCGGGTGTTGCCTCGGTGGTCTGCCGGCGGGGCGTTTCGGGAGATGCGGCGGGGGTCTCCGCGGTGGTCTGCCGGCGGATCACTCCGGGGGACTCGGCGGGTGCCTCCTCGGAGTGCTCTTGGCGGGTCCCTTCGCGGGGCTCGTCCTGGTTCACGGTCCGCGCGCCGTCGTCGGCCGGTCCGCGGGCCAGGCGCTCGGCGATGTCGGCGGCGTCCTGCGGGCTCAGGGCGCGGGCCTGGCGGGAGGAGAGCGTGATCCGCGTGCCGTCCGGGCGGGTCACGCTGATCGTGTGGTTGCCGCGACGCGTCTGCAGCCATGCGACCAGCGCGCCGGTGAAGACCGCCGCCACCCCTCCGGGCTCCAGGACCGCGACGAGGGTGTCCATCGCCGGCCCCATCGTCCCCGCCGGCGCGTCGGCGCGCCCGCCGTGGTCGACCCGGCCCCGCAGGTGCGGCTCGTCCCTCAGCCAGGCCCCGAGCTCGGCGGTGCCGGCGTCGGCTCCGTCCTCGTCACCGTGCACCGTCACGACGAGTCGCATGGTCTCCCCCGGGGTCGGACGTCACCTGGGGACGAGGAAGATCGGATGTCCCACGCGCCCCCCTCGCCCTGCCGACAGCATGCCGCACCGGGGCCGCGCAGGACACGGGTTCCCCGGTTCCGACACCCCTCTCGGCCGTCTCTTTCGGACCTTGCCGGTCGAGCCCGTGTCGTCCGGGGCAGTGGATCGCACGGCGGAGAGGGTGCCGCCTGCCAGGACGTCCGGCCAGTCCTGCACGGTGCGCGCGGCGCGGCCACGCTGCGCACGCTCCTCGTCACCCGGCGGCGCGCGCTCTCGGCATGGGCACCCGGCTCGTGGAGGAGTCCCTGACGTTCGCCCGCGAGGCCGGCTACGACCGCGTCACGCTGTGGACCACGGCCGACCTGGTGTCCGCGCGCCGGATCTACCGGCACGTCGGCTTCGCTCTCGACGCCGAAGGGCTCCGGCGCGGCTTCGGGCACGACGTCGTCGGCCCCGGCGCGGCGTCGGGCACGACGTCGTCGGCCAGACCTGGTCCCTCGACCTCCGGGAGCCGTGAGGGCCGCCTCCGGGTGCCGCTCCCCCGTCGCGCCTCCCGGTCGAGCGGGGCGCCACGGCGATGCCGGTTTCCGGTGGCCCACGGCGGACCGGAGGCCCGGGGGGGGAGGGCCACCATCGCCGACGCCGGTGAAGGTGACCGGGCGGACAACCGTACGAGGTATGGAACGCGCTCCACGGGGCAGGGGTGGGTCGTCGGGCGGTCGGGAGGCCCGGCCGGGGGGGGGTCGGGGGTCTTCGTTCGCGACACCGGGTTTCAGTGGTGCCCGGAACAGTGCCGTAGGGTCGGCACCGTTCTGACTAGGTGACATGTGGAGGGGACCGCGTATGGACAGCGCCGATTCGAAGCGGCTGCTGGAACTGCTCACGGCACGCCGTGCCGAGCTGATCGCGCAGTGGGAGCAGGCCGTCGGGGCGTCCTTGCACGGCCGGCTGAGCTCGGTGGAGCTGGGACGCGAGCTGAACGAGCTGTACCAGGCCATCACCGACGCCGTCGCGACCGGCGGGTTCGCGGGGCGGGGCGCGGACTACGCGGTCGTGCGCAGCCTCCTCGTGGAGCTGTCGCGGAACCGGGCCCGCCAGGGCTTCACCCCGACCGAGACGGCCGTGAGCGTGTTCGCCCTGAAGGAGGTGCTGGAGTCCCTGCTCGGCGGGTCCGTCGAGGACATCCGCGTCTACCTGCAGTTCTCGCGCCTCCTGGACGACCTCGGCCTGTTCACGGTGGAGGAGTACGCGCGGACCCGCGAGGAGATCATCTCCGCGCAGTCGCAGCAGCTGCTGGAGCTGTCGACGCCGGTCGTGAAGCTGTGGGACGGCGTGGTGGGCGTGCCGCTCGTGGGGACGCTGGACTCGGCCCGTACCCAGGTGGTCATGGAGAAGCTCCTCCAGGCCCTGCTGGACTCGAACTCCGCCCACGCGATCATCGACATCACGGGTGTGCCCGCCGTGGACACGCAGGTGGCGCAGCACCTCCTCAAGACCGTGGTGGCGGCGCGCATGATGGGCGCCGAGTGCGTCATCTCCGGGATCCGGCCGCAGATCGCGCAGACCATCGTGGGGCTCGGCATCGAGTTCGGCGACATCCCGACGAAGGCGACGCTGGCGGACGCGCTGCGTCACGCGCTCGTGGAGATCGACAAGGCGACCGCGACCCGAGCGGCAGGTCTGCTGTGAGCGACCGCGTGCCGGTCCTGAAGATCGGCGACATCCTGCTCGTGTCCATCCAGATCGATCTGGAGGACCAGATGGTGCTCGACCTGCAGGACGACCTGTCCCAGCAGATCGTCGCCACCTCCGCCCGCGGCGTGATCATCGACATCTCCGCCCTGGAGATCGTCGACTCCTTCGTGGGACGGATGCTCGCCACCACGGCGGCGATCTCCCGCGTCCTGGGTGCGGAGACCGTCGTGGTGGGCATGCGGCCCGCCGTCGCCATGACCCTGGTGGAGCTCGGGCTGTCCCTCGGCGGGGTCCGGACGGCGCTCAACCTGGAGCTCGGTCTGGGCTACCTTCGTCGCGCACAGGTGTCGGGTCCGGAAAGCCGGTGAGGGACTACCCGGCCGACGAGGCCTCGCGCGAGGAAGTGCCGATCCAGGCCAGCGGGGACGTGGTGAAGGCGCGCCAGACGGTGCGCCTGCTGGCCCAGCAGGCCGGTCTGTCCCTGGTCAACCAGACCAAACTCGTCACGGCCGCCAGTGAGCTGGGACGCAACACCCTCATCTACGGCGGCGGGGGCTCCGCGGTGGCGGCGATCGTCCGTGACGTGGCCCGGGTCGGCGTCTGGGTGCGTTTCGCCGACGTGGGCCCCGGCATCCCGGACACGGAGCTGGCCCTGACGGACGGCTGGACCTCCGGCAGCGGCATGGGGCTCGGCCTCAGCGGCGCCCGGCGCCTCGTCGACGAGTTCGAGCTCGACTCGACGCCGGGTGTCGGTACCACGGTGACGGTGCTGAAGTGGGCACGGTGAACCCGGTCGCGGACGGCCAGGGGATCGAGGCCGAGGACGTGGTGTGGATGCGTCTGGGTGCCGCCCTGGACGCGGTCGCACGCCACGAGGCCGCGCGCCTCGCCCACCGCATCGGCATGTCCGCGGACCGGGTGGCCGAGGTGCGGCTCGCCGTCACGGAGGCCGCCACCAACCTGCAGAAGCACGCGAAGGACGGCTCACTGGCGCTGAGGGTCGTCACCCTGCCCGACAGGGCGGCCGTGGAACTGCTCTCACTGGACAACGGGCCCGGCATCCCGGACCTTTCCGCGGCACTGTCCGACGGCGTCTCCAGCAGCGGCACCCTCGGTGTGGGGCTGGGCTCGATCGCGCGGTGCGCCGACGCGTTCGACGTGTACTCCCGGCCGGGGACGGGGACGACGCTGCTCGCGCGTTTCTGGTCCGTCCGGGACGAGGGCGCGCCGGGCCCCGTGGAACCGTCGGTGGCCGGGCTGACGCGGCCGATCAGCGGCGAGACCGTGTGCGGGGACACCTGGGCCGCGCGCGCCGACGAGGGGCTCGACGGTGTCGTCGTGACGGCCATGATGTGCGACGGGCTCGGCCACGGTCCGCTGGCGGCACTGGCCAGCGAACGGGCGAGGGCCGCGTTCCGGGCCAACGCCCACCGCTCGCCCGAGATGATCATGCGGGCGCTGCACTCCGAGCTCAAGGGGACCCGTGGCGCGGCGGTCGCCGTGGCCCGCGCCGACTACCTCCGCGGCAGCGTCGAGCACTGCGGCGTGGGCAACATCAGCGCCGGCGTGGTCAGCGGGGACAGGCGGAGCGCCCTGCTGTCGCTGCCCGGGATCGTGGGGCACCAGATGCCGACGCTGAGGACCTTCCAGGCTCCCCTGGACCGGGACGGTGTCGTGTTCCTGCACTCCGACGGGCTGAGCGACCGCTGGTCCCCCACCTCCTTCCCCGGCCTGTTCCGGCGGCGTCCGGCGCTCATCGCCGCGCAGATACTGGGCCAGGCCGGCGTACGGCGGGACGACGCCGGCATCGTCGTCGTCAAGGCGGCCACCGCGTGAGACCCGTGGAGGCCCACGAGTTCGGCGGCGTGACCCTGCGCGCCGACAGGGATGTGTTTGAACTCCGCAGACAGGGACAGTTGCTGACCAAGGCCCTGGGACTGGAGGGCCACGAACGGGTCCGAGTGGTGACCGTACTGAGTGAGGTGGGGCGTGATCTCCTGGGGTCCCCGGGGCTTCGTGTGGAGCTTCGAACCGAGTCCCGGCCCGACGGGATCCACTTCCTCGCGTCCTTCGCCTGGGATGGCCCCCGGCGCCCCGGCGAGGACACGGTACGGGCGGCGCGTCGGCTGCTGGACCACAGCAGCTCCAGCGCCTCGGACGAAGGGCACGTCCTGACCGTGGGACAGCGGCTGCCCTCGTCGAACGTCCCCGCCGAACAGCGCGTCGAGCGGGCCCAGGCGGCGCTGCTCGGTTCGGGCGACTTCAGCATGAGCGAGGAGCTGCGGTCGCAGAACCGGCAGCTGCTGCTCGCCCTGGAGGAGTCCCGGGCGCAGCAGGAGGAGCTGCGGCGGCTGAACGAGGAGCTGGAGGAGACCAACCAGGGAGTGGTCGCCCTCTACAGCGAGCTGTCCGCCGAGCTGGAGGAGACGAACACGGGCGTGGTCGCCCTCTACGCGGAGCTGGAGGACATGACCCGCCAGTTGCGCCTGGCCAGTGAGGCGAAGACCAGGTTCTGGGCCAACGTGAGCCACGAGCTGCGCGCGCCGGTCAACTCGGTCATCTCCCTGGCGCGGCTCCTCATGGCCCCCGGGGCCGATCCCCTGAGCGAGGACCAGCGGCAGCAGCTGTCGCTGATCGCCGGCTCCGGCAGCACGCTCCTCGCGCTCGTGGAGGAGCTCCTCGACGTGGCCAAGGCCGAGTCCGGACGGCTGGAGCCCGCGCCGGCCGACACGGACCTGCGGACGCTGCTCCATCAGCTCCGGGGGACGCTCGGCGGCATGGCGCACGACGGGGTGCGCCTGGACATCCCCGACGTGCCGGACGCCCCGCCGCTGGTGACCGACGAGGTCATGCTGACCCGCGTGCTGCGCAACGTGCTGTCCAACGGGTTGAAGTTCACGACGTCCGGCGAGGTCCGGCTCACCGTGGAGACCTCGTCCCGAGGCGGGCGGACCTGGTTCACGTTCACGACCACCGACACCGGCATCGGCATCCCGCCGGACCAGCAGGACCGGGTGTTCGAGGAGTTCTACCAGGTCCTGGGAATGCATCAGCGCGGGCAGTCCGGCACCGGCCTGGGGCTGCCGTACGCGCGCCGGCTCACCGCGATCCTCGGGGGCACGCTCACCCTGACGAGCGTCCCCGGCGAGGGGACCACCGTGCGCGTGGACGTCCCCGCGCAGCTCGACGCCCCCGCCGGCGACGCGCCGGGGCCCGACGCGGGCGTGCCGCTTCCCGGCGGGGCGGCCGGGCGGCTCGGCTCCCTCGTGGTGGTGGACGACGACCCGACGTTCCTCGGTCTGCTGCGCCCCACCTTGGACACGCTCGCCGACGACGTCACCGAGGTCAACGTCAGCTCGCAGGCGTTCGAGGTCATCCGCGCCCGGCGGCCGGACGCGATCCTGGTCGACCTCGTCATGCCCGCGCCGGACGGCTACACCCTGCTCGGGGTCCTGGCCCGTGACCCGGTCACGGCGCGCATCCCGGTCGTGGTGCTGACCTCCAGCGATCCCAGCGAGGTGGACCGGACCCGGCTCACCCACGCACGTTCCGTGCTGAACAAGACCCACCTCACCCGGGAGCGCATCCTGCTGGCCCTGGGACTGGACCCGGTTCCGGCGGCTCCCGTCTCCCCCGTGGCTCCCGCTTCCCCCGTGGCTCCCGCTTCCCCGGCGGCCGGCGGCGCGCCCGCAGAGAGCGGAAAGACAACAGAGTGATCCCCGACCCCTCTCCGTCCGACAACTCGCCGGCGAACATCCTCATCGTCGACGACAACCCGACGAACCGGTACGTGCTGAGGACCACGCTGTCGCGGGCTGGCCATTCGGTCGTCGAGGCCGAGGACGGGACGCAGGCCCTGGGCATCCTCAAGGCCGGCGACCCGCTGCCCGAGGTGGCCATCGTCGACGTACGGCTGCCGGACATGACCGGGTTCGACGTCTGCGAGCACATCAAGGCGGACCCGGCCACAGCGGCCCTTCCCGTCATCCACGTCTCCGCCTCCGCGATCACCGCGACCGACCGGACGCAGGGCCTGAACCGCGGTGCCGACGCCTACCTGACCGAGCCCATCGCGCCGGACGAGCTCCTCGCCACGGTCACCGCCGCGCTGCGCTACGCCCGCGCCCGGCGCCGGGCCGAGCACCTGGCCGACCGCCTCCTCCACCTCAACGAGGCCACGCACCTCCTCTACAGCGCGGACGACGCGGCCGCGGTCGCCCGGGCGGCAGCCGAGGGCGCCGCGATCGTGCTGGGGACGACGGCGGTGGCGGCCCTCATCTCGCCGCACGGCGAGCCCACGTCGGCGGTCCGCACGGCGGGCCGGCCGGTCGCCCCCGGGACGGACCCCGCGACGGCCCCGCCCGCCGGGACGGTCGGCGCGATCGACGTACGGGAGTCACCGTCCTCCCACGACCTCGGCGAACGGGCCGGAACCCGGCTCGTGGTGGTCGACGCCCGGCTCTGGCCGGGCTTCCCGGAGCACCTGATACCCGGAGGCACGCTCGCCGTCGGTGTCGCGCGGGCCAAGCCAGGGCGTCCTCCCGTCTGCCTCGCCGTACCGTCCGCGGCCGTCGCGACGCCCGACGACGAGCAGCTCCTCACCCAGCTGGCCCAGGCGTGTGCCCTGGCCCTCGAAGCGCTGCGGAGCTACACCGAGGAGCACGACCTGGCGCTGACGCTCCAGCGGAGCTTCCTGCCGGACACCCTGCCGCGTTCGCCCCTGGCCGACCTGGCGGTGCGCTACCTTCCCGCCAGCGAGCACGCGGAGATCGGGGGCGACTTCTACGAGGCGCTGCCGACCCGGGGCGGGCTGCTGCTCGCCGTCGGCGACGTGGCCGGCCACTCCCTCGACGCGGCGATGCTGATGGGCCAGATCCGCCATGCCCTGCGCGCCTACGCGATCGAGGAGCACTCGCCCCGCGCGATCCTCGAACGCATCGAGAACCTTCTCGCCGCCGTCGAGGCGCACCTCACCCTCACCCTGTGCGTCGTCCTGATCGACGGTGAGACAGGGCTGCTGCACATCGCCAACGCCGGGCACCTGCCGCCGCTGCTGCGCTTCCCCGACGGATCCGTCCGCTTCGTCGAGGAGCACGGCCCCCTTCTCGGACTGCTGCTCCCCCAGCCCGCGGCGGTCGAGGTGGAAGCGCCTCCCGGCTCGGTCCTCGTCATGACGACGGACGGCCTGATCGAGCGGCGTCAGGAGGACCTCGGCGACTCGCTGAAACGGCTGTCCACGGCTCTGGCGGTGCTGCCGACCGACGTCGAGCAGGTCTGCGACGGTCTGCTGTCGGCGTTCCCGCCCGACGGAGAGGACGACGTCGCCCTGCTGGCGGCCCGCGTCACCGGCCCTTCGGACTGACCGGGAGCCGGTGCGCGGCCGACCGTCCGGCCGTGGCCGCCGCGCCGTTCACGCGCGGCGGTCCGGTGCGTGTGGGTCGGCCCGAGGCGCTCAGGGAGCGGCCGGGCGCGGCGCGTCGGCGGCCGTGGGGACGAAGGTGAAGACCTGGTCGAGCCCCATGATCCCGAACACCCGGCGCAGGTCGTCGTTCACGCCGGCGAGCGCGAGGACGCTCCCCGCCGCGTGTGCCTTCTGGTAGGCGGAGACGAGCACGGTCACGCCCGTGGAGTCGCAGTAGGTGAGCGTGGTCAGGTCGAGGACGACGCGCGCGCCCGGGGTGAACGTCCCCGGGCCGAGGAAGCCGGCGAGGACCGGGGCCGTGTGGTGGTCGAGCTCACCGTCCACGACCAGGACGGTGTCGCCCGGTCCGGCGTGCTGGGGGCTGACGGCGAGAGTGCGCTCGTTCACCGGTTCTCCTGTACGGCTGAGGGCGTGCGGTTCGTGGGTACGGGGTGGGGAGCTGCGGAGCGACGGCGTCGTCGTCCCGATGCCTTCCGCCTCTCCACGGCTCGGCGGAGTATGTGTCCCCGGACCTGACCTCCGGGGATTCCGCGGGGCGGTCTGCGCTCTTCTCCTCGGCCTGGCGGGTCCCCGCACACCTTCGTCGGTCCGGTTGCAGGTTTATCCTACGGACCGTGCGGGCGTCTCGCGGTGTGCGAGCGTGTCGCGGGCGTGCGGGACGGACGTTCGCGGGGCATGTGGCGACGGGTGCGGCGCGACGGGCGTGACACGCGGGAACGAGAGGGTGGCCAGTGGTCGAGCGCGAGGACGCGGGGTCCCGCGGGGCGGGCGCGGCCGCACCCGCAGTGTTCGACGCCGACCAGGAGATCGGCCGCGACCTCGCGGCCGTGGACTGGGCCGCCACCCCGCTCGGTCCCCCGGAGGGCTGGCCGCAGAGCCTACGCACCGCGGTGAGCATCCTGTTGTCGTCCCGCTTCTCCATGTGGATGGCGTGGGGGCCGGAACTGACGTTCCTCTGCAACGCCGCCTACCGGCGCGACACCCTCGGGCACAAGTACCCGTGGGGGCTAGGGCGGCCGGTGCGCGAGGTCTGGGCGGAGGTCTGGGACGACGTCCGGCCGAGGATCGACAGCGTCCTCGCGGGCAGCTCCACGTGGGACGAGGCGCTGCTGCTCTTCGTGCGACGCTCCGGGTTCACCGAGGAGAGCTACCACACCTTCTCGTACAGTCCGCTCCGCGACGAGGACGGGCGGGTCGTCGGCGTCCTGTGCGTCGTGAGCGAGGACACGGACCGCGTCATCGCCGAGCGCCGCATGAGCACGCTGCGCGATCTGGGCTCGGGTCCCCGCACGCTGCTGACCGAGGAGGAGCTGCTCGCCTTCGCGAGCCGCCAGATGGAGCAGAACGCCGAGGACCTGCCGTTCACCCTCACGTACCTGTTCCAGGAGGACGGCTCCGCCCGGCTGGCGGCCGGCACCGGCATCGCCGCCGGACACGCCGTCGCCCCGGAGACGATGGCGGCCGGCGACGCCTCCGTGCCGTGGCCGGTGCCGGCGCCCGGGCAGGAGGCCGTCCTGGTGCCCCTGGACGGCCCCGCTCACCGGGAACTCCCGTGCGGCGTCCGGTCCGAGCCCCCGACCCACGCGCTGGTCGTGCCCCTCGTCGGCCAGGGCACCGCGCCCTACGGCTTCCTGGTGGCGGCCCTGAACCGCTACCGGCTGCCGGACGAGGAGTACCGCGGATTCGTCGGCCTCGTGGCGGGACACCTCGCGGCCGGCATCTCCCGTGCCCGCAGCTACCGGGAGCAGCAGCGGCGGGCCGAGGAGCTCGTCGAGCTCGACCGCGCCAAGACCGCCTTCTTCTCGAACATCAGCCACGAGTTCCGCACGCCGCTGACGCTGATCATGGGGCCGGTGGAGGAGCTGCGCACCCGGTTGTCGGACGCCGATCCATGGGTGCGCGAGGAGCTCGAGGTCATCCGGCGGAACGGGCTCAGGATGGGCAGGCTGGTCACCCACCTGCTCGACTTCTCGCGCATCGAGGCCGGCCGCATGGGCGCCCGCTACGAGCCGGTGGACCTGGCCGCGGTCACCGCCGATCTGGCCAGCGTGTTCCGTTCCGCGGTCGACAGGGCCGGTCTCGGCTTCACGGTCGACTGCCGGCCCCTGACGGGCCGGGTGTACGTGGACCGGGACCTGTGGGAGAAGGTGATCCTCAACCTGCTGTCCAACGCCCTGAAGTTCACCTTCGACGGCGGCATCGGCGTCTCCGTGCGCGGGGAGCGGACGGAGGCGGTGGTGACGGTCACGGACACCGGCACCGGGGTTCCCGCCCACGAGATCCCCCGGCTCTTCGAGCGCTTCCACCGCATCGAGAACGCCCGCGCGCGCTCCGGTGAGGGCAGCGGCATCGGCCTGGCCCTGGTGCGGGAGCTGGTCGTGCTGCACGGCGGCACCATCACCGCCGAGTCCGAGGAGGGCCGGGGCACACGGTTCACGATCCGCCTGCCGTTCGGCGACGCGCACCTGCCCGCGGACGCGGTGGTGGCCGGGACGCCGTCGACGGAGCCGGGCGGCACCGCCGAGCCGTACCTGCAGGAGGCGCTGCGCTGGCTGCCGGGACGGGAGGCGGACCACCGCCCGGACGCCGACGCGTCGCCGGGGAGCGACGCCCTCGACACCGCCCCGGCCGGTACGGGAGCCGTCTTCGCCGGCGGGCCCGGGGGGCCCGGCACGGCGAGGGTCCTCGTCGCCGACGACAACGCGGACATGCGCGAGTACCTCACCCGCCTGCTGTCGGGCGCCGGTTACGAGGTGCGCGGCGCCGCCGACGGAGAGGCGGCCCTCGCCGCGATCCGCGCCCAGGCGCCCGACCTGGTCGTCAGCGACGTGATGATGCCCCGCCTGAACGGTCTGGCGCTGGTGACCGCGTTGCGCGCCGACCCCCGTACCGCCACCGTGCCCGTCCTGCTGCTCTCGGCGCGGGCCGGCCAGGACGCCTCCATCGAGGGCCTGCGGGCGGGCGCCGACGACTACCTCGTCAAGCCCTTCACGGCCGGTGAACTCCTCGCACGGGCACGCGCGGCCGTGGAACTGGCCCGGCTCCGCAGCCATCACGCCCGGTGGCGCACCGCCCTGGTGGACTCGCTCCAGGAGGGGTTCTTCGTCTGCGACGGGACGGGCGCGGTCGTCGAGATCAACGCCGCCTTCACCGCGATCCTCGGCTACGGACCCGAGGACCTGCCGTACGCGCCCGTGCACCCGTGGTGGCCCGATCCGCTGCGCGAACCGGAGGAGTACCGGCAGGCAGAGGAGTCCTTCGCCCGGTCGACCCGGACCGCGAAGGGGTCCTGCACCGTCCCCTTCACCCACCGGGACGGACGACGGGTCTGGGTGAACGCCTCCCTGGCCCGCGTCCAGGACCCCGACACCCACAGCAGCGTCGTGGTGGGCTCCTTCCGCGACGTGACCGCCGAGCACGACGCCCTCCGGCGCGACGGCGCCCTGGCGGCCCTCGGCACCCGCGTGGCGGAGGCCGGAAGCCTGACCGAGGCTCTGGCGGGCGCACTGGAGGAGCTGCGGGACGTGTGGCACGCACGCCGGGTGACCGCAGCCGTATTCTCCGCCGAGGGACGGCCCGAACTCACCGTGTCGGGGGCGTCGGTCACATGGGACCGGCTCCCGGACGAGGAGCGGCGGCGGCTGACGGAGCTGCGCGGGGCGCCGCCCCTCACGCCGGTGGCGGACCCCGCCGGGGTCGGCATCCTCCTGGAGCACCCCTCCGGGCCCCTCGTCCTCCGGATCGATCTCGGCGGCCGGCCTCCCTTCACGCGGGAGGACGAACTGCTGCTGTCCCTGCTGGCCGGTCGTCTGACGCAGGCGTTGACCCGCGCCCACCAGATCGACGAACAGCGGGAGACCGCCCTCGCCCTCCAGCGGGCCATCCTCGGTCCGGCGCAGCTCCCCCCGGGGTTCGCCGTGCGGTACGAGCCGGCCGGACGCCCCCTTGAAGTGGGCGGCGACTGGTACGACACGGTGCCGCTCCCCCGGGGACGCATCGGCATCGTCGTCGGGGACTGTGTCGGCCGCGGGCTCAAGGCCGCGGCCGTCATGGGCCAGCTGCGCAGCGCCTGCCGGGCCCTGCTGCTGCAGAACCCGGATCCGGCCCAGGTGCTCATGGCACTGGACCACTTCGCCGTCGGCATTCCCGGCGCGCTGTGCACCACGGTGTTCTGCGGCGTGCTCGATCCCGGGACCGGCAGCCTCACGTACTCGAGCGCCGGACATCCTCCCGGCATCCTCACCGGGCCCGACGGCACCACGGTCCTGCTGGAGGAGGGCCGCTCCACCCCGCTCGCCGTCAAGCCGGGCAGGCTTCGCCCGACGGGCACCTGTGCCCTGCCGGCCCGCGCCACGCTCCTGCTGTACACGGACGGCCTGGTGGAACGGCGTCGCGTCCCCCTCACCCAGGGCATCGCCCAGGCGGGCCGCGCCGTCGAGGACGGCCGCGACACGGGTCTGGAGACCCTCGCCGGCGACCTCATGGCCCGGCTGGCCCCGGCGGGCGGCTTCGACGACGACGTGGCGTTCCTGCTCTACCGTCACCCCGCGCCCCTGCACATGACGTTCCCCGCCGAATCGGGGCAGCTGGCGACGGTGCGCCGGGCCCTCCGCGGCTGGCTCGACCGGTGCGACCTGCCCCGGCACACGGCTCAGAACGTCCTCGTCGCGGCCGGGGAGGCGTGTGCCAACGCGATCGAGCACGGCCACCGGCACGCCCCCGGTGACGCCGTGCACCTCCGCGCCGAGGCCCTGGGCGGCGAGCTCCGGCTCAGCGTCCAGGACACCGGCCGCTGGAAGCGCCCCGACCCCCGGGCCCATCCGCACCGCGGTCGCGGGGTGACCCTCATGCGCGCCCTCATGCAGGACGTCACGATCACCCCCGGCCCCTCGGGAACAACCGTCTCCCTGCACACGAGGATCACCCCATGACCACGACGCCGCTCACCCTCACCTCCGACCGCCGAGCGGACGACACCCCGGTCCTCAAGGCCGCGGGCGAGATCGACATGAGCAACGCCGACCTCCTCGCCTCCGCCCTCGGCGCCCTGCCGGGCCGCCTCGTCGTCGACCTCACCGATGTCGAGTACCTCGACAGCGCCGCCCTGAGCGTCCTGTTCACCCACTGCGACCGCATCGAACTCGTCGCTCCCCCGCTCCTCACCCCCGTCCTGACGGTCTCCGGCCTCGCGGACCTCACGACCGTCCACGAAAGCGACGCCTGAGGGAGAGCCTTCGGGAGCGGGTGCCCTCCCTCTCCCTTCGCCCACCCGCCGACCCCGCCGGCGCGGACGGTCTTCCGGCGGGGTCCTGCATGATGAGCGTCATGAACACGGAAACATGCGACCCGGCCGAACTGGCCCGGCTCCGCGCCACCTTCGCCGCCCACCCCGCCGCGGCACCCGCGGCCGGCTGGGACGCGGTGCGGTCCTTCGAGAAGGAGCACGGCGTCGTCCTCCCGGAGCCGTACCGGACGTTCGTGGCGGAGGTCTGCGACGGTCTGCCCGCCGGGCCGCCCCACTACGGCCTCCTGCCCCTGGCGGAGACGCCGTCGGACTGGGGATCCGACCGGCCCGAACGCCTGCTCGCCGAGCCCTTCCCCCTGGAGGGGGCGTGGCTGTGGGAGGACGATGACGACGATGCGGCGCTGCCGGTCGAGGAGTTCGAGACCCGCACGCAACGCGTCTTCGACCACGGCTCGTTGCTGCTGGGCACCGACGGCTGCGGCATGTACTGGCACTTGATCGTCACCGGCCCCCAGCGGGGACAGGTCTGGCAGATCGCCGGGGAAGGCGCGATGCCCTTCGGTCCCGACTCGCCGGACGCCGTCATGCCGGGGACGCCGGGCTTCGCGGGTTGGGTGTCCCACTGGGCCGATGGCCGGTCCTGGTTCCCGGACGCTTAGTCGTCATCGGCCATCTCCGCTCCTTCCGTCGCATCGGGTGGCCGGATCGCGCCGGCCACGAGGGAGTGCGGGCGGTCTGCGCCGTGACGGCCGAATGCCGACGGACAGTGACCGGTGGCCATAGGTCGGTGTCACCCGATAGGGGGAAGCACGGGGAGAGACGTAGACCCGTGTCACATGCCTCCGTAGCGTCCCTGGTCCGATCAGCGCCGCCGACTACTTGGGGGCGGCGCGAGGCCGAGGCGGGGGAGCATGGACGAGCGCTGGATGATGTCGGGGTCGTGCCGGACGGTGCACGCGGACGATCTGTTTGTCGAGGGCGCGGCGCAGAACCAGGCGAAGGCGCTGTGTACCGGGTGTCCCGTGAAGGCCGAGTGTCTGGCGCACGCTCTGGACAGCCGCATCGAGCACGGGGTCTGGGGCGGGATGACGGAACGCGAGCGTCGTGCCCTCCTGAAACGCAGGCCGACCGTACGGTCCTGGGCCGGGCTGCTGGACGAGGCCAAGCGTCAGCACGACTCCGGTGGGGCGTCCGCGCGGCGCGACTCCGCTTGAGGGGCGGCGCCTCCGCGTCCGGGCGCGCCGTCCGGCCGGCGGCGGCGCGGGCCGTGGACGGTGCCGGGCTCCCCGTCGGTACCGGGGGTCCTGGGACGTGCACGCGCACGGGCCCGGGCGGCCCCTGGCGGGGTGCTTCGAGCCCGTGCGGGCGAGAGGGAGTGCTCGGAGCCCTAGCGGCGGCTGCGGATCAGGAGGTAGAGGAAGTAGGGGGTGCCGATGACCGCGGTCATGATGCCGGCGCCGAGTTGGGCGGGGGCGATGGCGGTGCGGCCGACCGTGTCGGCGGCGCAGACCAGGAGGGCGCCGAGGAGGAGGGCGACGGGGACGACGCGGGCGTGCCGGCGGCCGACGAGGGCACGGGCCGCGTGGGGGGCGACGAGGCCGACGAAGCCGATGGTGCCGGCGGCGGCGACGGCCGCGGCGCTGAGGACGACGCTGAGGATCAGGAAGCCGAGGCGGCCGCGGCCGAGGTCGAGTCCGAGGAGCCGGGGGGTGTCCTCGTCGAGGGAGACGAGGTCCAGCTCGGCGCGGCGCGCGACGGCGACGGCGATGCCGACGGCGAGGGCGAGGGCGAGCGGGAGGACGTCGGGCAGGGTGCGGCCGTAGGTGGAGCCGGACAGCCAGGTGAGGGCCTTGGTGGCGTTGAACGGGTCGGTCAGGATGATGAGCAGGCTGACCAGGGCGGCTGCGCCGGAGTGGATGGCGAAGCCCACGAGGACGAGTCGGGTCTGCTGGAAGCCGCCGCGGGCGGCCAGTCCGAAGAGCAGGAGGGAGGCCGCGGCCGCGCCGGCGAACGCGGCGCCGGCCACGCCCCACGCGCCGGCCATGGGGACGGTGGTGACGAGGAGGACGGCGCCGAGCGCGGCGCCGCCGGAGACGCCCATGATGCCGGGTTCGGCGAGGGGGTTGCGGGTCACGGCCTGGACGAGGGTGCCGGCGAGGGCGAGGGCGGCGCCGGCGAGGAGGGCGGCGAGGACGCGGGGGACGCGGGTGTCGAGGACGAAACCGACGGTGGGCCCGGCCTGGCCGGTGACCCAGTGGGCGACGTCGCCGAGCAGGAGTTTCGCGTCGCCGAGGAGGACGGCGGCGAGGGTGACGCCGACGAGGGCGGTCACGAGGGCCGCCGTGACGGAGAGGAAGACGGCGCGGCTGCGGATGCCGAGCCGGTCGGCGGCGACTCCGGCGGTGTCGCGGAGGCGGGCGGCCATCACGATGACGAAGGTGGCGCCGACGAGGCTGGTGACGACGCCGGTCGGCACGGCGACCGCCGTGTCGGCCGGGACGAGCAGGCGCAGCAGGACGTCCGCGCCGAGCACGAGCGCGGCACCGGCGAGGCCCGCCGCCGGTATGCCGACGCGTGTGCGGGCGAGCCCGCGGAAGCGGCGGACGAGGGCGGGGGCGCAGAGGCCGACGAAGCCCACGGGGCCGGCGAGGGTGACGGCCGCCGTGGCGAGGAGCGCCGCGAGGACGACGGCGGTCATGCGGGTGGCGCGGACGGGGACGCCGAGGCCGCGGGCGGCGTCGTCGCCGAGGGCGAGGGCGTCGACGCGGCGGGCGAGCAGCAGCAGTCCGGCGAGGCCGACGAGGGCGACGGGCGCCATCTGGAGGACGCCGTCGAAGCCGTTCTGGGAGATGCTGCCCTGGTTCCAGTGGTAGACGCCTTCGGACTCCTGGGGGAAGAGCAGGAGCAGTCCTTCGGTCATGGAGCTGAGGCCGAGGGTGAGGGCGCTGCCGGCCAGGACGAGCCGGACGGTGCCGGTTCCCAGGCCGGAGAGGCCGAGGACGACGGCCGCGGCGGTGAGGCCGCCGGCGAAGGCGATGCCGGAGGAGGCGAGCAGCGGGAGCGAGACGCCGGTGGCGGCGGTGAGGCCGAGGGCGAAGTAGGAGCCGGCGTTGACGGCGAGGGTGTCGGGCGCGGCCAGGACGTTGCGGCTGACGGCCTGGAGGGCGGCGCCGGCCATGCCGAGCACGACGCCGACGAGCAGTCCGGCGGTCATCCGGGGCAGGCGCGAGGCGATGACGACGGAGGCGTCGGCGGGGTCGGCCCGTCCGGTGAGCGCCTTCCACACGTCGGACGCGCCGACCGAGGAGGTGCCCTGGGTGATGTCGACGACCGCGAGGCCGGCGACGAGGAGGAGCAGGGCGGCCGTCACCGCGGCCGCGCCCGTCCGGGACGGGGCCGCCGGCGGACGGGTGGCGGGGGTGGTTGCAGTGACGGCCATGGCTCCGCTACTTCGTCAGGGCGATGATCGAGTCGATGTACTTGTTCATCGACTCGGGTCCGCCGAACATCCAGATGCCGTCGGGCAGGCGGTGCACGTTGCCCTTCTTCACGAACGGCAGCGAGGTCCACACCTTGTCCTCGGCCAGCCGGCCCGCGAAGGGGTTGCTGTCCTTGTCGCCGTCGTTGCCGATGTAGGCGAAGTGCACGTCGGCGCTCAGCTTGGTGAGGCCCTCGACGTCGGTGGTGCCGAGGCCGTAGGCCGGGTCGCCCTTGACCGTCCAGTCGTTCTTCAGGCCGAGCTTCTCGTTGACGGCGCCGATGAGCGAACCGCTGGTGTAGGGCCGGATGGAGACCTGGTGGGAGACGACGTAGCCGTCGGCGAAGGCGACCTTGGCGCCGCCGAGACCGGCGCCGGCCAGGGCCTTCCTGCCCTCCTCGACCTTGGCGTCGAAGGTCTTCCTGAGCTCGGCGGCCTTGTCCGTGGTGCCGGTGGCCTGGGCGAGCAGGTCGAGGTTCTTCGTCATGCGGCCGATCGGGTCGGCCGCGTCGGCGGACTTGACCTCGATGACCGGTGCGAGCGTGCGGAGCTGCTTGACGGCGGCCGGCGGGAGGTCGGTGCTGGCGACGATGAGGTCGGGCTTGAGGGCGGCGACGGTGTCCATGCTGGGCTCGCCGCGGGTGCCGATGTCCTTCGGCTCGTTTCTCAGCGGGACGGCGGTGTCCCAGGTCTTGTAGCCCTTGACGTCGGCGACGCCGATGGGGTCGACACCGAGGGAGAGCAGGAGTTCGACCTCGTGCCACTCGGTGCCGACGACCTTCTTGGCGGGGCCGTTCAGCACGACCTTCCGGCCGGAGGCGTCGGTGAGGGTGATCTTCTCGGCGGTCGTCGTCGCCTTGTCGTCGGCGGCGGGCTCGGTGGTGCCACAGGCGGTCAGGGTGAGGGCCGCCGCGGCGAGGGCCGTGGCGGTGATCAGGAGTCGCCTCATGAGGGGGTGGTGAGCCTTTCGCTTCGGGTGTGGTGACGGCCGATCGCGCGGGTGCGCAGGCGGCCCGTGAGGGGGTCGGGGTCGACGTCGATGCGGATGCCGTAGGTGGTGGTCAGCCGCTCGGCCGTCAGGACGTCCTCGGGGAGGCCGTCGGCGACGACGCGGCCCGCGTCGAGCAGGACGACCCGGTCGCCGACGGCGGCGGCCTGGTCGAGGTCGTGCAGGACGGCGCCGACGGCGATGCCGTGGTCGTCCGCCAGATCGCGCATGAGGTCGAGGAGTTCGACCTGGTAGCGCAGGTCGAGGTAGGTGGTCGGTTCGTCGAGGAGGAGGACGCCGGTCTCCTGGGCGAGGCAGCCGGCGAGCCACACGCGCTGGAGCTGTCCGCCGGACAGGTGCTCGACGCCCCGGTCGGCGAACTCCGTGACGCCCGTGAGGTCGAGGGCTCGGTCGACCGCGGCCCGTCCTCCGGGGTCGGCCTTGCCCCAGCGACCGCGGTGGGGGTAGCGGCCGAAGTCGACGACGTCGCGCACGGTGAGGCCGCTCGGGGTGGGGCGGCCCTGCGTCAGGAGGGCCACGTGCCGCGAGAACTCACGCGGGCTCAGCGCGAGCCCGTCGGTCCCGCCGTCGATGACCAGTGCGGCGGTCCGCGGCCGCTGCAGGCGCGCGACGGTCCTCAGCAGGGTGGACTTCCCGCTGCCGTTGGGGCCGACCAGGACCGTCACCTCGCCGGGCCGCAGCGTCAACGAGGCCCCGTGGACGACGTCGACACCGTCGTAGGCGACGGTGACGTCCGTCGCCGCCAGGGCGTGACCTCGGGAACGCGGGAGCTCGGAGCTCTCTTCAGCAACACTCACGGAACAGAGGTTAGCCTAACCTTACTTTCGATTTGAAGGGGGGCCTTGAGGCCACCACAAGTCATGTTTCCGCCAACCTCTGGCTCCCCTGCTGCGGGCCCGGTCCGGCGGCCGGCCGCTGCGTCGTCGTCACGACGGCCGACGGGGTGTTCCGACCGGCCCGCACAACGACCAGCGGGGCTCGGGCCCCGCGGTGGTGCTCGTCGGCGGCGCGTTCATGACCCGCGGCGACTCCGCCGCGCCGGCCGGCCTGCCGGCCGAGCGGTTCACCGTGACGACGTACGACCGCCGCGGGCGGGGCGACAGCGGGGACGCCCCGGAGTACGACGTGCAGCGCGAGGTCGAGGACCTGGACGCGCTCATCGAGCGCGCGGGAGGCGAGGCGAGGGTCTTCGGCATGTCCTCGGGCGCCGTCCTGGCCCTGGAGGCCACGGCCCGCGGCAGCGCCGTCACCCGGCCGGACTGTACGAGCCGCCCTTCCTCACCGACGCCGGCCGGCCGCCGCTGTCCGCCGACTACGTCTCCCGCCTGGAGTCGCTCGTGGCGCGGAAGGCGTACGGCGACGCCGTGGCCTCCTTCATGACCGCGGCCGTCGGCATGCCGGCCGAAGCCGTCGAGGGCATGCGGCGGGCACCCTTCTGGGCGGGCATGGAGGCCACCGCACGGACCCTCCCCTACGACGGCCGCGTCATGGCCGGCACCATGTCCGGCCGGCCCCTGCCCACCGACCGGTGGCAGTCGGTCACCGTCCCCGTCCTGGTCGGCAGCGGCGACGCCGGCGCACCCCACATGCTGACCGGAGCGCGCGAACTCGCCGCCCTCGCCGACAACTTCGCCCTGCACACCCTCACCGGCCAGGACCACGGCATCGCCCCCGAGCTCCTCGCCCCGGTCCTCGCCGACTTCTTCACCGCCGGGACGCCGGTGTGTGCAGGCCCCCGGCGCACCGCCGGGGCCTCAGGAGGCCGGGCCCGACGCCGTGAGGGCGGGGTGGAGGCGGGCGCGGAAGGTGCGGCGGTAGGAGTCGGGCGGCACGCCGACGGTGCGGGCGAAGTGGCGGCGCAGCGTGGTGGCCGTGCCCAGGCCGGTGGCCGACGCGATGGTGTCGACGGTGTCGTCGCTGGACTCCAGGAGTTCCTGCGCGTGCCGGATGCGCTGGGCCAGCAGCCACTGGAGGGGCGTGGTACCGGTCACCGACCTGAAGTGGCGCCCCAGATGGCGTGAGCTCATCCCGGCCTGACGCGCCAGGTCCTCCACGGTCAGCGCCTGGTCGAGGCGCTGGAGCACCCACGGGAACAGCTCGGCCAGCGGATGGTTCCCCGGCGCGGGCACGGGCGTCGTCACGAACTGGGCCTGGCCCCCCTCGCGGTGCGGTGGCACGACCAGGCGGCGGGCGATCGTGTTGGCGACGCCCGAGCCGTGGTCGAGGCGCACGAGGTGCAGGCAGAGGTCCATGGCAGCGGCCTTGCC
Organism: Streptomyces sp. NPDC104202; assembly: GCF_055584185.1. Classification (NCBI taxonomy): domain Bacteria; kingdom Bacillati; phylum Actinomycetota; class Actinomycetes; order Kitasatosporales; family Streptomycetaceae; genus Streptomyces; species Streptomyces sp. NPDC104202. The sequence continues at coordinate 178,784 of NZ_JBVJMN010000001.1, forward strand.
CGCGGAGGTGAGCACGCTCCCGTCGTCCACGTAGAGGATGTCGGGATCGACGGTCACCCGCGGATGACGCCGGCTCAGCTCGTCGGTGTGCGCCCAGTGCGTGGTCGCGCGCCGCCCGTCGAGCAGTCCCGCGGCCGCGAGCACGAACGCGCCCGTGCACAGCGACGCCACCCGCGCCCCCGCCTCGTGCGCCGCCCGCACGGCCTCGACCAGTTCGGCCGGCGGATCCACGTCGACGTCGGCCCACCCGGGGACGATCACGGTGTCCGCCCGCCGGAGCTGATCGAGGCCGTGGTCGGGCTCCACCACGAAGCGCCCGACCCGGACGGCCCGCGGCCCGCAGAGCGTGAAGTCGTACCAGGGATCGACGAGGTGCGGCGGATCGGCACCGAACACCTCCATCGCCAGCGACAGTTCGAGGTGCAGCATGCCGTCGGTGATGGCCAGGGCAACAGTGGTCACGTGCGGAAGGGTACGGGCAGCGCTCGCCGTCGTTCGTGCGCCGGCCCGGACCCTCCGGCCGGGCGCGGTGATCCTCCTCACGGGCGCACCGGGGAGGAGGCCGGGGTGAGCCGGGCGAGTGTCTCCGCGGCGTTGCGTTCGATCGTCGCGGCGAGGTCCTTGGCCTCCTGGGCGCCGCCCGAGGTCCGTTCGCCGAGGCAGAGGGTTCTGGACTGGGCGAAGTGGGAGTGGAGGGCCTCGACGAGGAGCCGGTCGAACTCCTTGCCGGTCGCGGCCTGCGCCCTGCGGAGGGTGTCGAGACCGACCATGCCCGGCATGGTGTGCCCTTCGTGGGGGCGGGTGTCGGGGACGCCGGAGAGGTCCAGGAGGGCGCGCAGGTCGGCTTCTTCCGCTCGCAGGCGGGTGTCGGCGCGGGAGGCGAGGTCGGCGAGGTCCGGGTCGGTGGTGCGGGTGGGGGCCAGGGCGGTCAGTCGGTGTGCGCGTTCGCTCATGGGGATCATGAGCTGGATCCAGGCGGTGTCGGTGGCGTTGAAGGCCGCCGCTCGCGGCGCGGCGGTCACCGGCTGCGGAGTGCAGCCGGTGACGGCGAGTGCCGCGAGCAGGGCCCACGCCCGGAGGGTCAGAAGGTTCCGGCGGAGTTGCACTTGGCGCTCTGCGTGATGCAGTCCTTGACCCGCCGGCCGAGTGCGGCGTTGTCCCAGGCGTTGAAGAAGTCGCCGTGGATGGACGACGCCATGCCGGAGGAGAGGGAGAAGCCGGCGGCGCTCCCGGAGGTCGGGAACGAGATGACGAAGGAGACGGAGGGGATGGCGACCGGGTGGTCGCCGCTGCACGAGCCGGTGTAGGTGTAGGCGACGTGCGACTTGTGGTCCGGGCTGTCGAGGTGCTTCCCGTCCCAGCAGTCGGGGAAGACCAGCTGGTAGACGAGCTTGGCGGTCGGTGCGCAGACCGGCCAGTTGCCGTCGGCGCTGCGTCCGATCTCTCCGCCCTCACCGGCGCAGAAGAACTGGTTGGCGGAGCCGGCCGGAGTGGGGACCTGTGACTTGGCGTTGCCGGCGATCATGCGGAAGCCCTGGGGGAAGGGCACGGTCGCGGCGGGGTCGGGCAGCCGGGAACCGTAGTAGACGATCATGCCGTCGCTCTCGACGGCCTTGCCGCCCTGGTAGAGGGTGGGGATCCAGTAGGCGGACAGGTCCTTGGCCGGCGTGCAGCTGGTGCCCGGGTTGGCCAGCAGGCTCTGGGTGGTGGTGAAGGCGTCGGTGCTCTTGTTGCCGAAGAAGCTGTGCATGTGGGACGCGCCGGGCAGGCCGGGGGCGACGATCGGGTCGTCGGGCTTGGAGTGGCTGTAGGTGCAGGTGGCGTTGAACTCGGGCACTCGGACGACTCCGGCGGGGACGGGGGCCGGGGTCATGGCGCGGAACTGTGCCAGTTGGGCGTTCCACGCGGTCTGGTCGAGGGCGACCCAGCCGGGCGCGGTGCCTCCGCCGCCGGTGCCGTTGTCGAACGAGAACCAGTTGATGTTGACGAAGTCGCCGGGCGTGGTGCTGCGGAGGAGCACGTACAGCGTCTGCGGGCCCGTGGGAGGGGAGGAGACGGTGGCGGTGCGGGTCGCCCAGCTCTGCCAGCCGCCCGTGGGGGTGATGGCGAAGCTGGTGAGGAGCGGGCCGGTCGGCGATCCGGTGCGCAGTTCCACGGTGCCGGGGCCGCCGGTGGCGGAGGCGATCCGGGCGGAGGCCGTCAGGGGGCCGGCGGCGCCCAGGTCGACGTTGTCGAAGCGCATCCAGTCGCCGTCGGCGAGGTAGGCGACGTTCTGTCCGCCGTCGGTGTCCACGGTCGGCTCGACGCCCACGCCGGACTGCGCGGCGTAGGACTCGGCCTGGACGACGAGGGTGGCGGCCCATGCGGTCTTGGCGGTGAGGGTGATGCCGAGCGCGGCGGCCAGGACGACGGCCAGCGCTCCCGCCATCAGGGTGTAGAGGTGGACGGATGGTCGGCGCATGTCGGTTCCTCTGGGGTGTGGGAGGGAGCGGGGGCGCGCCATTCCTCTGGGGCGTGGGAGCGGAGGGGCGCGCCGTGGGCGCGGCGGAGCCTGCCGCCGGTGCCTGGGGGCGGACACCGGCGGCGGGCGGTGGATCGGGCGCGCCACGGGTGAGGGGCGGAGCCGGTCGCGGGTACGGGGTGACCGGCGCGGACGCCCGGGCTCACGCCGCCGGGGCTACCGGTAGACGCGTACGTAGTCGACGAGCAGCCTCGAGGGGAACGGCGTGGTGGTGTCGGTCGGGCCGGGCCAGTCGCCGCCGACCGCGAGGTTGAGGATCATGTAGTGCGGGTGGTCGAAGATCCAGGGCCCCCGGGTCGCCTCCACCTGTTCCTTGTCGAGGGTGAAGACGGTGCGTCCGTCGAGGCCGTAGACGATTCCCTTGCTCGTCCAGTCGGCGGTCCAGGTGTGGAAGTCGTCGGAGAAGTCGGCGTCCTGGGGGAGCTTGTACGGCGAGCCGACTCCTCCGCCGCCGTTGTAGGCGGGCGCGTGGACGGTGGAGTACGCGGTCTTCACGTCCTTGCCGAGGATCTCCATGATGTCGATCTCGCCGTTGTAGGGCCACGGCCGTCCGGTGAGGAAGTCGCCGCCCATCATCCAGAACGCGGGCCAGAGTCCGTTGCCCTTGGGGACCTTGATGCGGGCCTCCACCCGGCCGTAGGTGAACTGGAAGGTGGAGCCGGTGTTCATGCGGGCGGACGTGTACTGGCAGGTGGTGCTGCCGGTGAGCGGGTCGGGCGGGCATCCCTTGCCGGCAGTGGCCTGCTTGCGGGCCTCCATGACGAGGTGGCCCGCGCCGTCGAGTGCGGCGTTGTCGTGGTCGGTGTAGTACTGCAGTTCGCCGTTCTGCCCGGTGCCGGGGTCGGCCTTCCACTTGGCCGGGTCGGGCTTGCCGCCGGCCGCGCCGTCGAACTCGTCGCTCCAGACGAGTCGTGGCGGCGTCGCGGGGTCGGCCGGCAGCGGCGGGGCCGGGTTCGGGGCGCCGCCGGTGCCGTACACCTGGAACTCCCAGAGGGAGTATCCGTAGGGGGTGGCGCGTTCGGTGCCGTACATCCGGACGTGGCGGCCGGTGCCGGAGACCTGGAGGGTCTGCTTGAGCCCCGTTCCGTTCGTGGTCGAGTAGATCGGCGTCCAGTCGGTGCCGTTCGACGAGACCTGGATCTGGAAGGACTTGGCGTAGGCCGGGTCCCACTGCAGCACGATCTTGTTGATCTGCGCGGGGGCTCCGAGGTCCACGGAGATCCAGGCAGGGTCCGTCCAGCCGTTGGTGGAGCTGGTGGCCCAGCGGGAGGCCGGGTCGCGGTCGAAGGCGCGGGCGGGCGTGCATTCCCAGCAGTTCTGGTCGCTCTGCGAGGTGGAGGCCGCGCCGGGTCGTCCGTAGGAGAGCAGCACGTCGCCGTTGCCGCCGTCGCTGGTGGTGGTGCGGACGGCGAAGGTCCAGAGCGAGTAGCCGTAGGCGGTTCCGCGCTGGGTGGCGTACAGGCGGACGAAGCGTCCGGAGCCCGAGACGGCCAGGTTCTCGCTGCCCCCGCCACCCTGCGTCGTGGTGTGGATCGTCGTCCAGGTGGCGGCGTCGTTCGACACCTGGACCTGGAAGGACTTCGCGTACGCGGCCTCCCAGTCGAGGGTCACGCCACAGAGCTGCTTCGTGGCACCCAGGTCGATCTGGAGCCACTGGAGGTCGCTGAACGCGCTGGACCAACGGGTACCGGGGTCCCCGTCGACGACGTTCGGGGCGCCGAACGCCCCTTCGGCGCTGGAGGCGGTGGCGGGCCGTCCCCGTGCGGCGTCCGCGGTGCCGCAGGCGGCGGAGGCGGAGGAGCCGTGGACCTGGAACTCCCACAGGGAGTACCCATAGGCGGTTCCGCGCTGGGTGGCGTACAGGCGGACGAAGCGCCCGGAGCCCGAGACGGCCAGGTTCTGGCTGCCCCCGGCACCCTGCGTCGTCGTGTGGATCGTCGTCCAGGTGACGGCGTCGTTCGACACCTGGACCTGGAAGGACTTCGCGTACGCGGCCTCCCAGTCGAGGGTGACCTGGCTGATCGTCGCGGGGGCTCCGAGGTCGACCTGGAGCCACTGCACGTCGGTGAAGCCGCTGGACCAGCGCGTCGCGGTGTCTCCGTCGACGGCGTTCCGGGCGGCGAACGCGCCCTCGGTGCCGGAGGCAGTCACGGACTTGCCCTGTGACAGCGGGACTTCGGCCGCGAGGGCGGAAGCCGCGGGGGTCGTGGGCGGGGCGGGTGTGGCGGGGGCGGTGGTGACGGTGAGCAGGGTGGCCGCGACGGCGACGAGTAATCCGAGGCGGCGAAGCAGCGGGCGCACGGCGGCTCCTCAAGTGGGGGTCGGGCGAGGGAGCGCTCCCTGAGGGGTGAGAATGGGCCGGTCCGTATCGGCTGTCAAGGCTTTGGTTCACGTGCCGGAAACGCCATCGACGCGTCAACGACCTTTTGGGGAACGGTTTCTCACGCTTCACCAGGCACGAGGCGAGCAGTCCCTGCCGGATGAGAGGGGGAACGGGACGGAGGCGGGTGAGCGGCGGAAGCCCGCAGGTCTCCGTGGCGCGCGGGGCCGTTGACAGCGGCGGCGCCGGGGCGTCATTCTCGCCGGAGAACGCTCCCCGAGCGGTTCGCGTGTCGTCGATCGAACGGACCGGGATGAAACGACCCACGCTGGAAGTGGTCGCCGCGCGTGCGGGCGTGTCCAAGTCGAGCGTCTCCCGCGTCGTCAACGGCGAGACGACGGTCGCCCCGCAGATCCGTGAGGTCGTGATGCGGGCTGTGCGGGAACTCGGTTACGTCCCCAACGCGGCCGCCCGCAACCTCGTCACCCGCCGCACGGACGCCGTGGCCGTGGTCGTCTCCGATCCGCCCCAGGGCGTGGTCTCCGACGATCCCCTGTTCTCCACCGTGGTGCGCGCCGTCAGCCGGGAACTGGAAGCGGCGGGCAAGCAGGTCGTCCTCATGCTCGCGGAGTCCGACCGCAGCCGCGCCAGGGTGGAGGAGTACGTGGCCGGCCGGCACGTGGACGGCGTCATGCTCGTCGCCCTGCACGGGACGGACCCGCTGCCGGCGGCCCTGGCCAGGACCGGCCTGCCGATCGCCTCGTTCAACCGCACGTCGGCGCCCCAGGTGCCCTACGCCGGCCTCGACAACGTCGGGGGCGCCTCGCTCGCGGTCCGCCATCTGCTGGAGCGCGGCCGCCGCAGGATCGCCGCCGTCACCGGACCCCTGGACCTGTTCGAGGCACGCGAACGCCTCGAAGGCTACCGCGAGGCCCTCCGGGACACCGGCCGCCGGTCGATCGTCGCGCTCGGCGACTTCACCCGGGCGTCGGGAGCCCAGGCGATGCGGCAGCTCCTGGACGACGACCCCGCGCTGGACGCCGTGTTCGCGAGCAACGACCTCATGGCCATCGGGGCGCTGCGGACCCTGCACCAGGCGGGGCGCCGCGTTCCCGAGGACGTGGCCGTCGTCGGCTTCGACGACATCGAGGCGGCCTCGTACACCACCCCGGCGCTCACCTCCGTCCGCAGCCCGATGGCCGACCAGGCCATCGCCACGGTCCACCTCCTTCTCGGACTCATCGAGGGCGGCCCCCGCGAGCCGGTCGTCATCCCGAACGAGCTGGTGGTCCGCGAGTCGACCTGACAGCAGGTCCGGTCCGGCGCCGCCGAGCGGAGGCCGGGCCGGGGCGACGTAGGGTGGGACGCGCAGCTGGTTCGCCCCGTCCGCCAGGCGGGATGCGTCGCAAGAGGGAACCCGGTGGGAATCCGGGACTGCCCCGCAGCGGTGAGCGGGAACGACCGCCGTCACACAGCACTGGGTCCGACGTACCGGACCTGGGAAGCGACGGCCAGTAGGAGCCCTCCACGAGGAGGACGTGCCCGCGAGTCCGAAGACCTGCCCGCTGCCCGCCCGCCGACACCCCTGGCGTGCGGACCAGCCCTGCCGCGACTCGCGAAGGAGAGTTGACGTGGCCGATCCCACCGTCACCAGCCCTGCCCGCCCGCTCAAGACGCCGGACGACTCCCGGGTCGTCCTCGCCCACATCATGAGCGAGCACGACACCAACCTGTACGGCACGATCCACGGGGGCGTGATGATGAAGCTCATCGACGACGCCGCCGCGGCGGCCGCCGGACGCCACGCCGACGGTCCGGCCGTGACCGTCTCCGTCGACCGCATGACGTTCCTCGCCCCGGTCCGGGCGGGCGACCTGCTCAGCGTCGACGCCGGCCTCGAACGCGCCGGCCGGACCTCCATGACCGTCGGCGTACGGGTCACCGCCGAGCGCTGGAACCACTCCGGCCCCGCGACCGAGGTCGCCACCGCGTTCCTCACCTTCGTCGCCGTCGACGCCGACGGCGATCCGCGGCCCGTGCCCGCCCTCGCGGCGTCCCTGCCCGGCTCCTCCTGAGGAACGGGCGACCGGTCCCGGCCGGGTCCCGCGACGGCGTCCGACACCGGCGACCGGCTGGGGGCCGTGATCACACCAGCCCGTCCGCCCCTGGGTGGACACCCTCGGTATCGGGTGTCCGTCTCCGTCTCCGTCTGCACGAACAGCTCCACCGGCCGGGTGTCGATCGTCCACGAGGGCGCGAGCGGTGAGGACGGGGCGTCCGTGAGCTCAGCGTACGTGCCGGACCGCGTGCCTCAGGAGGGCCTGCCGTCCGGACCCCGCGTCACCGCCGTGCTCAGCAGCCGGACGTCGTACTCGGTCCAGCAGTCGGAGATCTCGACGCCGACCTCGCTCCCGCACCGGCCGCACACCAGGTTCGGCCCGTCGAGCCCGTCCCGACGGCAGCATCCGTACAGCCGGGAGGTGTCCGTGTGCGGCCGCAGCAGCACGCCGTCCAGCGGATTGATCACCCAGGTGGGAGCGGAACCGGCCGGGGCGTACGGCTCCGGGTCGGCGGAGAACGCGCCGACGGGGACGGTCGACGGGCCGTAGGTGTAGTGCTCCCTACCCTTCACCCGCGGCAGCGGCCTCCAGGCCCGCTCCACCAGCGGCCGCGACAAGGGAGCCGCGCACGACCGGCATACGAACACGACCTGCACCACCGACACCTCACCCGTTCGCAACCTGCTCCCGCACCGCCGTCTCACACTCAAGCACAGCAGGAGGTCTTGGCCGATCCGCGTACCGGCCCTGGCCGTCGGGTCTTCCGGGCGCCCGGCAGCAGCCACCCGGGGTCGGGCGGGCCGCGCACGGCAGCGGCAGCCGCCCCCTTCGGGCCGGCCGGATCTCCGACGACGGGACCGAAGGGGGCGCATCCGTGGGGAGGGTGAACCGCCCTATCGATCAGCCGAGTTCGGCAGCCACCAGGGTGGCCGCGTCGGCGACCAGGGCGTCGACGGGGGCCGCGTCCTCGGTGAATCGGGTGGTCATCACGGTGAGCACGATCGGGCCGCCGTGGGGCGGCCAGGTGACACCGGCGTCGTTGTTGCCGCCGTAGCGGCCGCCGCCGGTCTTGTCGGCCAGCAGCCAGTCGGCGGGGAGGCCCTTGCGGAAGCGCTCCTTGCTGGTGGTGTTGCCGAGCATCCAGTCGGTGAGCAGCCGCCGGTCGTCGCTCGGGAGCGCGTCCCCCAGCAGGAGGCGGCCGTAGGTGCGCCCGATGGAGTGGGGCGTGGTGGTGTCGGTGTGGCGCCACGGTTCCGCCGAGTTCAGTTCCGGCTCCCACCGGTCCAGGCGGGTCGTACGGTCCCCGATCGAGCGGGCGAAGCGGGTGACGGCGGTGGGGCCGCCGAGCTCGCGCAGCAGCAGGTTGGCCGCGGTGTTGTCGCTGAAGCGCAGGGTCGCGTCGCAGAGTTCGGCCACGGTCATGCCGTGGGCCAGGTTCCCGGACAGTTCCGTGACGGGCGACCAGCCGGAGCGCTCGACCTCGGCCGCCGTGTACCGGATGCGGCGGTCGAGGAAGCTGCCGTCGTGGTCGAGGTCGCGCAGCACGGCGGCGACGGCGAGGGTCTTGAAGACCGAACACATGGGGAAGCGCTCGTCGGCGCGGTACGCCACCTGGCGCCCGGTACGGACGTCGTGGGCGAAGACGCCGAGCCGCGCGGCGTGCTGCCGCTCCAGGCGCCGGAGCCTGCCGGTGATGCCGCGACCCGCGGACGGGGCGGCGCCGGCTGTTCCGGCGAGCGGTAACACGACGGCGAGCGAGGCGCCCGCACCGAGGGCGAGGGCGGTGCGGCGGGACGGGTGAGAGCCTGCGAACGACACGGTTCGTACCTTTCCTGAGTGATCACTGCACAGAGAAACACGCGCCCCGGCCCCCGGCCGGTTTCGACGCGGGGCCACTCAAGCCGCCTACGGGTGCGGTCGTGGCACCCGCGAAGGGACGGACACGTGGGTGGTGCTTGCCGCATCCGTCGGCCGGGCGCATCCACGTCCGGGCCTGCGCGTGAAGTGAGGGGTACGGAGACGGGCGGCGCGGAGGCGGACGAATCATGATCATGAGTGACGGTGTGCCCGCTGGACCGGAGACACCGGGCGCCGGGGCCACGGAGCGATCGGGAGGGTCGTGGAGCGTCGCCCCCGACGGGGGACGCCCCCAGGGGGCGGTGTGCACGCACGTCACGACCCTCACGCGACCGCAGGACCTCCCCGCCTCCCCGGTCTGCGCGGAGTGCGAGGCCCTCGGGCACGGCTGGGTCCGTCTTCGCCGGTGCGCGACCTGCGGGCACATCGGGTGCTGCGACAGCTCCCGCGGCCGGCACGCCCACGCCCACTACGCGGAGACCGGCCATCCGGTGGTGGTCTCGCTGGCCGCCGACGAGTCCTGGGCGTGGTGCCACGTGGACGAGGTGTTCCTCATCGAAGTCTGACGCCGACGACCCGATGCCCCGATGCCCCGCGGAGGCCGGGCGGGGCTGGGCGGCGGTGCCTCGGGGTCGTCCCCGGCGCGGGCCCGGTCTCCTCCGCGCCGGCGCCGGGTCAGCTCGCGTCGGGTGCGTCGACGATCTTTCCGTCCTTGTCGATCGTGTGGGTGTCCCAGTACAGGTCCCACTCGTCGCCGACCTGCTCCGGCACCTTGCCCTCCGGGTACCGCACGTACCCGGCGGGCGGCTCCTCCGCGTCCGGCACGCACGCCGAGCCGGTTCCTCCGACGGACAGCACCGGGTACTCGCCTCCGCCGCAGACGTCCTCCTTGTACTCCCACCCCGCGCACCCGCTCAGCGCCACCGCGGCGACCGCACCCACGAGCGCGGCGGCGGCGATGCGGAGGGGGCGGGGCCGGAGGGCGGTGACGGTGCGGTGGACGCGGTGGATCGCAGTCATGGTCTTCTCCAGAGGTCGAGTACGCCTCCACCCTCACCCGGCCCGGGGGCCCGGCTCCTGAGTACGCGTACTCAAGAACACCTGCGCGATCACCTCAACCCCGTTGGTCCCGCCGGGATGTGAGGGGGGCTCGGCTCCCCGGGGCGGGGTCAGGGTCGGGGCCGGGTCCAGGGCCAGGGCCGGGGGGCGGCCGCCCGGAGGCGCGCTGACCGACCGCCGGTAGAGTGCCGTGGGACGAGAGAAGAGATCCTCCGATGGACTCACGCATCGCGCGCATACGCACCAAGCTGGCGAAGACGCCCTACCAGCCTCACCGCAGCCACTCCATGGGTGCCGAGCGCCACCGGTTCCGCCTCGGCCCGCGCGTCACGGCCGCGGAGGCGGACGCGTTCGAACACGACCATCACATCGCGTTGCCACCGGCCTACCGCACTTTCCTGACCGGCCTCGGGGGCAGTGGCGCCGGGCCCTTCTACGGCCTGCTCCCCCTCGACGAGTGCCGCCTGTTCACCATGGACCCCCGGCCACCGGACGGCGCCCCGCGCGGCTTCCACCACGCGCGCCACCCCGATGCGGCGCAGGGGGACCTGTTCCTCCACATCGTCGAGATGGGCTGCACCGACCTCTGCCTCATCGCCGTGACCGGCCCCCTCACGGGCCGCGTCCTCACCGGCAACTCCGACGGCTTCTGGCGTCCGAACGTCTCCTCGGCCACCGACTTCCTCGGCTGGTACGAACGCTGGCTCGACCACATGCTCGACGGCAAGGACAACCGCGCCCTCGGCCTCACCTCACCCCCGACCGTCGCCCACTCCCCCGGCGGCCCCCGCGTCACGCTCTGCCGGGCGCCGGGCCACACCGGCCGCGCGCCTCACCTGGCGCGGTGACTCCGAGCCGTGGCCGTGCGCGGCGGGGAGAACGAGGACGCGCGGTGCTTTCCCTCCCCGTCGTCGCGGCGGCCGTCCGGGCCGGGCGGTGGCCGCCCCCGGATCAGGGGGTGTCGCCCGAGTAGTACAGGCGGCAGCTCACGCCCGGTCCCGGTGTGCGGGGTTCGCCCGGGCGCGGGTCGTAGAGCGCGCGTCCGCCGGGCCAGCGTGAGAGCTCGGTGGGCAGGGCCACGCCGTCGTCGATCTCCTCGGTCCGCCAGCCGTGGACGTCGAGGAGGAGGCCGTCGAGCGGGCCGCCGACCAACTCGGCGTAGGACCGGTCCGGAAGCGGGCCCGGATCGGGGTCCTCGTGGTCATGGCCGTACACCCGGCCGCGTAGCAACTGCTCGTCACCGTTCACCCGAACAAGTCTTCCAGTCACCACTGACAACACCCTCGGACGCGGCCCCGGCTTCCGGTCCACGAGCCGATGGGGCGTCGCCGACAGCTCGCGCGACATCGTCCGGATGGGTCAGGTGCGGATGGTGGCCGGCGCCGGCGATGACCGTCACCGTGGCGCGGGGCAGGGCGTTCAGGAGCAAGTGGCCCTCCGGCGTGAGGGGATCGCGGGAGCCGACGACGACATGGACGTGGCCCGGGTACTCCCGGAGCCGGGAGCGCAGGTCGGCGCGCCGCTGCGGGTTCCCGGCGGCGCTCAGGAGGCGGGACACGGTGGTGCCGACGGTGCCGCGGCGGAGGTCCGCCACGGAGGACCGGAGTGCGGCCGCGTGGCGCGGGTCGCCCGTCAGGCGCGTGGCCAGGGCCGTGGGGGTCGTACGTCTCAGGTGCAGGCGGGTGAGGAGGGATGCCCGGGTGAGGCGGGGTGGGTGGGCCTGGAGGAAGAACGGGGAGACGAGCGTGAGCCGGCCGACGGTGTCGGGGTGGTCGGCGGCGGCTTCGACAGCCGCTGCGGCGCCGATGGAGTGGCCGACCAGGTGACGGGCGCCGGTGTCGGTCAGCAGCGCGCTCAGCCAGGACGGCCAGTCGTCGGGGTGACCGTTGCTCATGCCCAGGCCGGGCAGGTCGGCGGCGCGGGCGTGGCCGATCGCCGCGACGACCGGAGCCCAGGTGTCGGCATTGACGGGCAGGCCGGGGAGTACCAGCGTGGGCGCGTCGGGCTCGCCCAGTTCGAACGTGCGGATGCCACCGGGCGCGGTGAACCGCCGGTCGGCCGCGGGGGCGTCGCCGAAGCGGTGGGCCGCGAGGTGATCGGCCCAGCGGTGGAGGGTCGTGGTGGTGTCCGGCATGGTCAGGCCGTGCCGGGCGGCGAGCGCGTGGGCCGGAGCGGTGGGGTAGCGGTCGGCGGAGAGGAAGGTCAGGGTCTCGGGATCGGCCTTGGTGAGCCGCTGGGGAAGACGCTTGAGCAGGGGTGCCGGGACCCGCATCCGGGGCGCCTTGACGCCGTAGTGCTCGGCCGCGCGGGTGAGCAGGTCGGGCAGGGCGGGAGTGTCGTCGTCGAGGAGCCAGTACGCGGAGCGTTCCGTGGCCGGGTCCGTCGGCAGCAGGGCCATGAAGCGGGCGAGGTGGTCGGCGGCGACCACGGGGACGAAGGTGCGTCCGTCGCCGGGCAGGGCGGGGAGCGCACCGTGCCAGAGGTCCTTCAGCTGGGAGGCGAGCCCGATGTACTGGTCGGATGCGCCGGTGGCGCTGTCCCCGATGACGCTGGCGGGGTTGACGATGGACCAGGGGACGTCCAGCCGGGTCGCCAGCTCGCGGAAGACCGCGTCGGCCTCGACCCTGGACGCCTCGTAGGCGCCGAGTCTGCGGTAGGTCTCGCCCCGGCGGGCTTCGTTCCAGGGTTCGGCATCCTGTCCCCCGACGCGGTATCCGGAGATCTGGACCAGGCGGCGCAGGTGCGGCAGCCGGGCGGCGAACGCGACGACGGTGCGGACACTGTCGACGTTGGCGTGGCGCGCCTCGTCCACGGACATGCCGAACCGGAAGGCCCCGGCGCAGTTGTAGATCTCCGTGACGTCGTCACAGGGGCCGTCGACCAGTGACGCCGTGGTGAAGTCGACTCTCAGGTCGGCGGGGACCTGCTCGTGCCCGCGTGCCGCGAGCCATCGGGCCAGCCGCTGGTACGACGCCTCGCTCCGGTTCGCCGTGCTCACCCGTACGCCGGCCTCGCCGAGGGCGAGCACCAGGTGGCGCCCGATGAAGCCGCTCGCGCCCAGCACCAGCGCGTGTCTGCCGTCCGTGGTCATGCCGACGCCTCCCCGACCGGCGCCAGCAGGACGTCGATCGCCTGGGCGGCGCAGTGGAGGGGTTCCGTGGACCGCTGGGCGCGCGACACGATCACCGCTCCCTCCACCATGCTGACCATGGCGGTCGCCAGCGCGCGGGCGGCGGGGTGCGGACGGCCGTGGGCGACGAGCAGTTCGGTGACGGGCCCGATCCACGACTCGAAGGCCCGGGTGCACGCCTCGCGCAGCCGCTCGCTCTGCGTCCCCATCTCCAGTGTCACCACCGAGACCGGGCATCCCAGCTCGAAGCCGCTGCCTTCGAGCATCCCGGCCAGTGCGTCGATGACCCGTCGCAGCACCTCACCGGGCGTCGCGCGCTCTTGGGCCGCGCCGGCCACGAGGGCGCCGAAGTGCGCGGCCGCGAGCTCGACCGCCCTCTCGCCGAGGGCCTGCTTGCCCTCGGGGTAGTGGAAGTAGAGGGACCCCTTGGGGGCGCCCGCGTGCTCCACCACCGTGGCGAGTCCGGTGCCGCTGTAGCCGTGCCGCTGGATGAGTTCGAGCATCGATTCCGCCAGCCGCAGGCTGGTCTTCGCTCCCTTGGTTTCCACCATGATCCAGATAATAGACCGGTCTATATATTTTGCAAGAGGCCGGGCGCCCCCGCCCGAAGGCGGGACTGGTGCCGAGGGGGCGGGACCCGGGCCGAGGACGGGGAGGGCCGGAGTCGCGGCGCTGCGCGCCCGGGCAGGCGGTCTCACTAGGCGGTTCCGGGCGGCAGCGGCGGAAACCGGCTCGATAGAGTGGGTGCCATGCCTAGAACTTCGCCCTCGGTGGCCCTCGACTCCCTGCTCGCCGGCAACCGCCGCTTCGTCGCGGGGGAGCAGGACCACCCGAACCAGGACGCCGCCCGTCGTGCGCAACTCGCTCCCGGGCAGGAGCCCTTCGCGGTCATCCTGGGATGCTCCGACTCGCGGCTCGCGGCCGAGATCATCTTCGATCAGGGGCTCGGCGACCTGTTCGTGGTGCGGACCGCGGGTCACGTCCTGGGGGCGGAGGTGCTGGGAAGCGTCGAGTACGCGACCAGCGTCCTCGGCTGCCGGCTCGTCGTCGTGCTCGGTCACGACTCGTGCGGAGCCGTCGCGGCGGCCCGTAACGCCGTCGAGGACGGCCTGCCGGCCGTCGGTTTCGTCCGGGACGTCGTCGAGCGCGTCACGCCGAGCGTCCTGGCGGCCCGCGCGGCCGGTCTGACCGAGGACAGCGACATCATCGACGAGCACATAAGGCACACGGTGAAGCTGCTCATGGACCGTTCCCGCGTCGTGTCGGACCAGGTGGAGTCGGGTGAGGTCGCGGTCGTCGGCCTGGCCTACCAGCTGGCCGAGGGCAGCGCGCGGCTGGTGACGGCGCACGGCGCCGACGCCGAATGAGGGGCCCCGCGCCGCAGCGCTTCGCCTGCTCCGAGGCGTCGTCCCGTGCGTCCGGCATCGAGACGGCCGCCGAGGTGCTCCGGCAGGGTCACCTCGTGGTCCTGCCGACGGACACCGTGTACGGGGTCGGGGCCGACGCCTTCGACCCGAAGGCCGTCGCCCGCCTCCTGGCGGCGAAGGGTCGGGGCCGTCACAAGCCCTCCCCCGTCCTCGTCGGTTCGAGGGACGCCCTCGCGGACCTGGTCGCGGAGCTGCCGCCCGCGGCCGAGCGGCTCATCGAGGCGTACTGGCCCGGCGGTCTGACGCTGGTCCTCCACCACCGTCCCTCGCTCGCCTGGGACCTCGGCGAGACCGGGGGCACCGTGGCCGTGCGCATGCCCGACCACCCGCTCGCCCTGGACCTGCTGGCCGCGGCCGGCCCCCTGGCCGTCTCCAGCGCGAACCTCACGGAGCAGCCGTCGCCCGAAGACTGCGACGCGGCGTTCCGCATGCTGGGAGACGCGGTCTCGGTGTACCTCGACGGCGGTCGGACCGCCGGACCGCTGTCGTCGTCGATCGTCGACCTGACCGGCGAAGCGCCGGTCCTCGTCCGCGAGGGCGTACTGTCCGCGGCCGAGCTGCGGTCGGTCGTGCCGGACCTCGTCACGCGCTGACCCGTAGTCCGCCCCGCGGACGGTCGGCGTCGTCGCTCCGCGGGGTTCCTGCCCGTCGCCCGGCGTGGAGGCGGGCAGGACGGACCGCCTCCCCGCGTCGGGTTCGGGTCGCCACCGAATCGTCGGCGCTCCCGCGTACGGAGGCTCGTCCTGCTCGGGGCGTTCCCGACGGCGTCAGAACCCGAAGATCCGGAAGACGAAGAAGAGTCCTACGAGCACGGCGCCGAGGACGATCAGGGAAAGCCAGAACATCGGGTGTTCCCAGATGCCGCCGTCCGGCCGTTCCTGATGGGCCGAGGACGTGGAGCCTTCCACGGGCGGGGTCTCTTGAGGGGGTACGAGCGGCTGGGTCATAGCCTCTCCCTGGGGTGCGGGACGGCGTCGTGTCGCCGAGTCTCCACCGTCCCTCGCTTCGCTCCGCCCCGCCAGGTGCGTCGATCGTGCGTCGAAGCCCGGAGGGGAGCCGCGCACCGCATCCGCCGGCCGGGCTCGCGCCGAATGCCCCGTACGACGGCATCGACGTCGGTCTCGGGAAGGGGCATCGCGATGGACAGGGAACCGACAGGGCCGGGCGAGGAGTCCGTGTGGGACTACCCCCGGCCACCCCGCCTGGAGGCGGACCGACGGCTCCTGTCCGTACGGGTGGGAGGCACCGTCGTCGCCGAGACGCGCGCGGGCCTGCGGATGCTGGAGACGAGCCACCCGCCGGTCTTCTACTTCCCGCGGCCCGACGTCCGGATGGACCTGCTGCGGCCGGCCCCCGGCGGGAGTGCCTGCGAATGGAAGGGCAGCGCCTCGTACTGGGACATCGTCGTGGGGGACGACGAGGTGCTCCGGGCGGCGTGGAGCTACGAGCGGCCCCGCGCGCCGTACGCGTCCCTCGCCGGGCACCTGGCCTTCTACCCCACCCTGGCCGCCTGCTCCGTGGACGGCGAGGCGGTGGCCGCGCAGGAGGGCGACTTCTACGGCGGGTGGATCACCGGAGAGATCAAGGGACCGTTCAAGGGCGGCGCGGGCACCTGGGGCTGGTGACGGTCCGCCCGACGGTGCTCCTCCGCGACGACGGTCCTGCCCGCCGGAAGACCTCGGTCAGGAGGGGTGCGAGGTGTGGTCGGGATGTCCCTCGGTGCGACGGGCCTCCTTCATCTCCGCCTCGTACAGGTGGTCCCTGCCCGCGGCCAGGTCCTCACGCGCCTGCCGTTCGAGGTCGCGGAAGGGCTCGTAATAGGTGCGGTTGTACGACTCGACGATCTGGAAGGTCCAGTGGTCGGGGATGACGTTGCGCCCCAGGACCTCCCCCTCGACCCGGTCCGCCCAGTCGTCGTGACCGGCGCGCCGCAGCAGCCCGACGGCGCGGTCCAGCTCCAGGTCGGCGGTTCCGGTCAGCTGGTGGAAGCCGTAGAGCTGGCCACGCGCCCGCTCGACCGTCTCCAGGGCCTTCGAGAGCGACCCCAGCGCCTCCACCGTGAGATCACCGACGCCCTCCGGTCGCCGGTGGGCAGGGTCGGGGCCGCCTTCGCTGCGCGTCATGTTCGCCCCCTGCCCTGATCTGCCGGAGGGCAATCGCACCGCGCCGCGCACTCCCCCGAAGGAACCAGAAGGCCGTGGCGGAGCTCCCGGTCCGGGCGGACCGCCGCACCGCGCCCCGGGGACGGCCGGTGCACGGGGCCGCCCTCGTGCAGGCGCTCCGCTAGGGGGCGGGAGGCGCGGCGGACAGGGAGCGGAGAACCTCCGCCGTGGACCGGTCGGCCGGGTAGAAGGTCTCGATGGCGATCTCGTCGAGGGTGACGTCGCGGGGGGACCCGAACACCGTGGTGGTGTAGAGGAAGGACAGGTCGCCGTGTGCCGTGGACAGGAGAAGGGGCACGACGAGGTCGTCCACGGCCGGCGCGCCGCCCGCGCGGTGCGCCGGCCCGCCGACGCCTCGTCTCGGCCGCGCCGTCGCCCCGGGGGCACCGGGCACCGCGGCGCTCGGCGGCACGGGCTGCCCGGCGGAGGCGTCCGGGCAGGCAAGGCCCTCCAGCTCCGCGAGCAGTTCGGCCAGGCCCTCGGCAGCCGTCCGCTCGTGTTGCCGGCGGACTCGGCGCAGCACGTGCGCACGCCACTGCGCCAGGTTGAGGATGCGTCCGGCGAGTCCGTCCGGATGCAGCGTGGCCCGGAGGACGTTGAACGGTCCGGGGCCGGGAGCCACCGCCGCGTCACCGAGGAACACGTCCATGGCGCGGTTCGCGGCGAGCAGCTCCCAGCGCACGTTCACCGCGAGCGCGGGGTTCGGCTCGCTGCCGGCCAGCACCGCTTCGACAGCGGCCCGTGCGGCGCCCAGGTCCGCCAACGCCCGTTCGGGGTGGGCCGGTGCGAAACCCGCGGCGAGATAGAGCGCGTTGCGCTCCCGGAGGGGTACGTCCAGCTCGTCGCAGAGGCGCCGGAGCATGTCACGGCTCGGACTCGCCCGCCCGGTCTCGATGCAGCTGAGATGGCGGGCGGACACCTCGGCGGCCAGGGACACGTCGAGTTGGGAGCGGCGTCGTCGCTCGCGCCAGCGCCGTACGAGCTGCCCCACCGGCTCCGTGGTCGTCGTCATGCCCCCAGCCTGCCCGCCGCCCCGTCGGACCGGCAATGACCTCCGAGGTCATCGACACGCCGTCGCCGGCCGCGCACTCTCGGAGGACCGGGGCCGCCGTGGTCGACGGAGCGGCCACGCTCCCTCGCCACTGTCACAGGACGTGCGGATCGGCCCCCACGGCGGACGCCGTACCCGGGCGCGGACATCGGCTCGGGCGGGCGCCGCCGCTCCTTCTCCTGAAAGGCTCCCGTCATGACCGAGACGACCGGACGGACCACCGACCCGGGACTCCCCCGACCCGCCGCCGCATCCCCTGCGCCGGAGGCGGTCGTCGAGCGCTACGTCCGCTTCTGGAACGCCGCCACCCCTGACGAGCAGCGGGCCCTCGCCGCCACGACGCTCGCCGACGACGTCACCTACCGCGCGGAGATCGGCATCCTCACGGGCCCCGAGGCCCTGATCGACTTCCGCGACCGGTTCCTGGAGCACGTGGGCACCGCCTCCCTCCGCATGCGCACGCCGCCCCGCCATCACCACGACCGCGCGCGGCTCCAGTGGGAGATCGTGGCGGGGAGCGAGGGCACGTCGTTCGCCACCGGCACCGATGTCCTCGACATCGACGACCGCGGCCGCATCACCGCCGTCACCGCCTTCCTGGACCGCGCCCCGGAGGGCTTCGCCCCTCCGACGTCGTGACGGCCGACGGGTGACGTGCGAGGGAGGACGCCGACGGCCACGGTCGGCGGGCCGGGTTCCGTGGAGCCGGGGGCTGCCGGTCCTCCCGCCGTCGCCCTCCGTCCGCCTCCCCGCCCCGGGACCGGACACCCGGCGAGCGAGGCGGGTGTGAACCTCCGGACGAGGGTGAGGGTTCGCTCCACCGTCGCCTGAGGGGGGTGCGTCCACCGGCGGTCGCCAGCGGGTCGGACCGTAGCTCGGTCCGGCCCTGAGGCACGCAGCGCGAGCAGGCTCTCGGCGGTCTCGGTGACGGTGTCCTCGACGGGGCGCGGCGTCCGGCCCAGGACGTGCTGGGCCTTGGCGCAGGTGGCGTCGAGGTTGTTGCCGAGGGGTTCGCGGAGGGTGCGCAGGCCCCCGAGCACCGGCCCGGGCACGGACGGACGGCCGGTACGCGGGAGGCGGAAGCGGCGTCCCGCTTCCCCGGGAGGCAACTCCCCCGCGGGACGCCGGGGCGGGCTCAGGCCGTCGGCAAGGTGATCTCCCGCTTGAGGATCTTGCCGCTCGGCCCCAGCGGGAGGGCGTCGACGAACCACACCTCGCGCGGGTACTTGTAGGCGGCCATCCGGTCCTTGACGTACGTGCGGAGTTCGGCGGGGGTGGTCAGGGCGTCGGGGCGGAGCACGACGGCGGCCGCGACCTCTTCGCCCAGTTCGGGATGGGGGATGCCGACGACGGCGGCGAGGGCCACGGCCGGGTGCTCGTGGAGGACCTCCTCGATCTCGCGCGGGTAGACGTTGTAGCCGCCGCGGATGATCATGTCTTTCTTGCGGTCGACGACGTACAGGTAGCCGTCCTCGTCGGCGCGGGCGAGGTCGCCGGTGCGCAGCCAGCCGTCGGGCATGGCGGCCAGGGTCTCCTCGGGGCGGTTCCAGTAGCCCTTCATCAGGTTGGGGCCGCGGACGGCGAGTTCGCCGATCTCGCCGGGCGTCACGTCCTGGCCCTTCTCGTCGAGGAGCCGTACCTCGACGTCCCGGATGGGGGTGCCGATGGAGCCCGCCTTGCGGGGGCGGTCGGGGTGGTTGAAGGTGACGACGGGGCTGGTCTCGGACATGCCGAAGCCTTCGAGGACCGGACAGCCGAAGCGGCGCTCGAATCCGTGGAGGATCTCCACCGGGAGCGAGGCTCCGCCGGAGATGCACATGCGCAGCGTCGACACGTCCGCCTCGGAGGGGTGCTGCAGCAGCGCGGCGTACATGGTGGGGACGCCTTCGAAGAAGGTCGCGCGTTCACGGGCGATGGCGTCGAGGACCGCTCCGGCGTCGAAGCGCGGGATGAGGACGAGCGAGGCACCGCTGCGGACGGCCGCGCTCATCGTGCAGATCTGGCCGAAGATGTGGAAGAGCGGCAGGCAGCCGACCACGACGTCGTCCGGCGTCATCCCCTGGATGTGGACGCCGTTCACCTCGGTGTTGTGCCGCAGTCCGGCGTGGGAGAGCACGGCGCCCTTGGGACGGCCGGTCGTGCCGGAGGTGTAGAGGAGGACGGCCATGTCCTCGTCGTCCGTCGCGGCGACCTCGGCCAGCGGCTCGTGCGCGCCCAGCCGGACGGCGAACTCCTCGGGATCGACGGCGGTGTGCGGCACTCCCGCGGCGGCCGCGCCCTGGGCGCCCTCTCCGGGGGCCTGGTGCCATTCGAAGAGCCGCACCGCACCGGAGTCGGCGAGGTGGAACTCGCTCTCCCGGGCCTTCAGGAGCGGGTTCATGGGGACGACGACCGCTCCGGCCCGGAGGATGCCGTAGTACAGGACGACGAACTCGGGAACGTTGGGCAGCATCAGCGCGACGCGGTCGCCGGGCCGCACCCCTTCGGACCGGAGCAGGGCGGCGGCGCGGGCACTGCGCTCGTCCAGTTCCTCGTACGTGAGCACCTGCCGTCCCAATCGGAGCGCGGGGCGCTCGGGCTGCCGCCGAGCCGTCTCCACGAGGAACCCTGTCAGATTGGCCATGACCCGCCTCCCGTTACCCGGAATCACCGGATGTTTACATCGTCGACATCTTGCAGCCGTGCGCGGCCGCGTCCTATGGCCGACGGGACAACGCAAGGGCCCGGCGATTGTTCACGGCGACAAGAGGGCGGCGTTAAGCTGCGCGGATGAT
Organism: Streptomyces sp. NPDC104202; assembly: GCF_055584185.1. NCBI lineage: Bacteria > Bacillati > Actinomycetota > Actinomycetes > Kitasatosporales > Streptomycetaceae > Streptomyces > Streptomyces sp. NPDC104202. The sequence goes on from NZ_JBVJMN010000001.1 coordinate 199,145, forward strand.
CCTCTCGGGTGTCGCCGCGACCCTCCAGGAACGCCTTCCGGAGCTGAGTGAGCGCATGGCGCTGCGCATCCGTGGCGACGTCGAGGCGTACGAGGACGAAGCGCTGATCACCCTGGAGTCGCTGCGCGGCTCCTGCGCCGCGAACGCGGACCTCATCCTCAGCCACCTCCGGCTCGGAGGCGCACCGGACGCCAGCTCGGCCCGCGAGACGGGCCGGCTCCGTGCCGAGCAGGGGGTTCCGCTGGCGGACACGCTGCACGCGTACCGGATCGGGTCGCAGCTCCTGTGGACGGAGATCCTCGCCGAGGCCCGTACGCGTCCCGAGGTCTCCGACGACCTGCTGCTGACGGAGTCGGCGGAGTTCTGGTCGCTGTCCGGCCTGTACGCGGAAGCCGTGGCGGTGGCCTACCGGGAGACGGCCGCGCAGCTCACCTCCCAGGGTCAGGCGAGGCGGTCCGCCCTGGTCGAGGCGTTGTTCACCGGGATCGTCACGGACCGCACGCTGTGGGAGGCAGCGCGGGAACTGCACCTGCCGGAGCAGGGGCCTTACGCGGTCGCCGCCGCGGAGGTGGGCACACTGGGCGAGGAGCCGCTCGTGGGCGCGGAGGCGGCACTGCGCCAGGCGCACCTGCCCTCCGTCTGGAGACTTCTGCCGGACGAGCAGCTGGCGCTGATCGCGCTCCCCACGCCGGCGGCCGAGGACACCTGCCTGCGGGTGCTGCGCCGGACGCGCGCCCGCGTCGGCTTCAGCCCGCGCTTCGCCTCGCTCCGCGACACGCCTCAGGCCCTGCGCTTCGCCCGTCTCGCCCTGGCGGGGCTGCGGGCCGCCGGCCCCGGTGTCGCACGCTTCGACGACGCTCCGCTGGCCATGGTCGTCGCCGCGGCGCCGGTGGAGGCCGCGCACCTCAGGGAGCTGGTCCTGCGGCCGCTGCTCGATCTGCCGGCGGCCGAACGGTCCCGGCTCCTGCGCACCCTGGAGCACTGGTTCGCCGCCGCGGGCTCAGCCGGCGCCGCGGCCCGCAGCCTGTTCGTCCACCCCAACACCGTGCGCTACCGTCTGCGCCGCGTGGAGGAGTTGACCGGCCGCTCCCTCTCCGATCCCCGGGCCGCGGCCGACATCGGCGCCGCGCTCCTGGCGGTGCGCGCGCCGGGTCGGGCCGAGAACTCCCGCCGTACCTCGTAGCGGGCGGGCCCGACCACGGTGATGTCCCGGCAGGTCTGTCGGGCACCGGAGTCGGCGTCGCCGATCGCCGTACCGATCCCCGGCGCGTCCCGGCCCGCGTCGATCAGGGACGCGGCGGCTGCGGCCGGTCGGTCGCTCACGGCAGCGGCGTTCGCGGAACCTCGACGCGGCCTGCGGGCAGCGCGGCGGCGGGTGTGCGCGGAGAGGCGTCGCCGCGAGGAGCCACGAGCCTCCTCCACCGCCACGGCTGCGCCGCGGGGCCGCGCGCGGACGCCTCGACGCGGCCGGACGCCGGTACCGGGCCCGCCGACGCGCCGTCAGGTACCGCGCCCCTTCAGCGCCCTGCCGTCACGCGCCCTCGTCGCTCACGAGGAGGATCTTGCCGAGGTGGCCGCCGGTCTCCCTCCGGATCGCCATGGTGCCGTCTCCGCCGGCGCGACCGCCCCTGTCCCGGGAAGCTGACCCTCGGCCGCACGACATCCCCGGCAGGGTCCCCGCGGACGTCACTCCTCCTCGACGACGTGCATCGCGGCCTCCTCCGCGGAGGCCGCGCCGCCGTCGAGGCCGAGGTCACGGGCGTTCAGTTCCGCGACGACGGGACCGGTGCCCTGGTCCTCGGCGAGCAGTCGCCCCGCTCGGGGGCCTCCGACCTGGTCGTCGAGGAGCTCGCCGTCGGTGTCCGTCGTGTCGCCGATGCCGTCGCCCTCGGGTACGGCCACGTCGGGGACCTCCTCCGCGAGCCGTTCGTCGAGGGATTCCCCGCGTACCCGCTCCGCCGCGGTCACCCCGACGTGCTCGGCGCCGAGGGGGCGCTCGGGTGGTGAGTACCCCTCGTCGAGCGGATCGCCGGCGGGGCCGACGAGCGTGTCCTCGTAGTCCAGGACGCCCGCGTCGTCCTGGACCTCGCTGCCATCGGGCTGATAGACCTCATCGCCCCATGCCTCGGGCTCGGTCATGGGGAACTCCGTTCGCTCCACGGCTGTCATGGCGTGGTGGGGGGCGGGGGAAGGGGGACGGGGAAGCCGCCCGTTCCACCGCCCGGCTGGGGCCTGAGGCACCGGGACGGGGTCTCACCCACTTCCCGGGTCACGGCGCACGGCCACCGGTGCGCGGGGGTGTGCGGGCGGTCCGCCGGGACATGCGGGACGGGTCCGGCGGACAGGACGGGGAGCGGCTCCGCGCGGCTCCCTACCGGCGGCAGGCGGCTTTCGAACGCAAGAGTCGTCCCGCGGAAACCTGGTGACGAGCTGCCCATGGGTTCACTCCTCCCGCTCGAAATCGGCCTCCGCCCTCTCGTCGTCGAGGTCGGCCTGAGCCTGGGCGTACAGGTCGTGCACGAACCGCCGGGCGTCGTCGGGCGAGATGCCGACACCGAGCCGCAGGAGGCGGCCAGCCCACGAGGCCAGGGGATCGGGTTCCGTCACGGGAACCTCCTGAGGGCTGGGAGGTCATCGGCCGTCTGTCGGCGGCAGGCTGCGGGTCGGGGTCGCGACGGCCGCGCGCACGGCGGCTTCGGAATCCCGCTGTGGGGACACAGCACCCCGTGTCCCTCTCCAGTCCATGATCCCCTCCTGCCGTGCGCACGCAACCCGACGTGACCCCGCCCGCGCCGTCCGCGCGCCCTCCCCCACCGGCGTACGCGCGAGGACCGGGACCGGGCGACACACGTATGCGTGAGGACCGGGTGACGCGCGTACGCGTGAGGACGGGGACCGGGACCGGGACCGGGACCGGGCGGCGAAGAGGGCGGTCTCCTCGTGGGCGCCGACGGCGACGGTCAAGGCACCGGGGCAGGAGCTCGGCGAGCAGGGCACTGCCGGCATGATCGCGTGAGGCCGGAGCCGCAGGCGCCCCACGGTCGCGCAGGGGTTTGCGGGATGCCCTCGTCCCGGCGTACCCCGGCAGCCAGGGTTCCGGTGCCGGTGCCGGGGCGCGAGCGTTCAGGCGGTGGGACGGGATGCCGAGGCCTAGCGTGCCGCCGCCGCGTTCACGTCGGCGACGATCCGTTCGGCGAGACGTTCGGAGGACGGCGGGTTCTGCCCCGTGTACAGGTTGCGGTCCACCACGACGTACGCACGCATGGGCAGGCGGGCCTTGGAGTACACCGCGCCGCTCTCCCGGAGCCGGTCCTCCAGCAGCCAGACGGCCTTGCGGCCGAAGCTGTTGAACTTCTCCTCCAGGTTGGACAGCCCCGTCATCCGGTATCCGGTGAAGGGCCACGACCCGTCCTCGTTCCGCGCGGCGAAGGCCGCGGCCGGCGCGTGGCACAGCAGGGCCAGGGGCTTGCCGGAACGCAGCACCCGCGTGATCAGTGCCCCCGAGACCGGGTCGACCGACAGGTCCTCCATCGGGCCGTGCCCTCCGGGGTAGAAGACCACGTCGTAGGCGTCCGGATCGATCTCGGCCAGGACCCGTGGGTCGTTCAACTCCGCCTTGACGGAGTCCAGATACGCGGCCACCTCCCGCAGCTTCGACGGCCAGCCCGCCGTCCGCGACATGCTCAGCTCGTCCAGCGTCGGCACCTTTCCGCCGGGGGTGGCGATCGTGATGTCCCACCCCGCCGCGGAGAAGATCTTGTGCGGCGTCGCCAGCTCCTCCCCCCAGAAACCCGACGGATGCACCTCGCCGTCCCGCAACGTCCAGCGATCGGCCGCGGACACCACGAACAACACCCTGGTCATGACGACCTTCCTCCTGAACGGCTCCGCGGACGCGCCGGCCGGACGCACCGGCCGACCTGCGGCGGGGGCCCCGGAATCATCATCTGTCCTGTGAAGGGGCGGGGCGACCGCTCGCCGGGCCGTCCCGAGGAGGCAGGCGTCCGGGCCCCGTCCACGGCCGGGTTGCGGCAGGCAGGTGGCGCACAAACGATGGAGTCGGGCATCGACGCCCGGGGTGGGGGCTCACCGCGCGCGGTCGGCAGGGCCGCGACGACAGGGCACATACGTGCCCGTGACATGGAGTGAACATGACCGACCTTCCTCCTCCGACCACGCCTTACCTCGAACCGGCGGCGCAAGAGCTGTGCGACGCCACCGACCCGCACCCGCGGATCTACGAGGTCCCGCCCGAGAAGGGCCGGGAGATCCTCCTCGGCCTGCAGGTCGACCCGAGCGTGCCGCGGCCCGAGGTCGACGAGGAGTGGGTGGACGTCGACGCGGGCGAGTGGGGGACCGTCCGCACGCGCATCATCCGGCCCAAGGGAGCCACCGGCCCCCTCCCCGTCGTCTTCTACATCCACGGGGCCGGCTGGGTCTTCGGCGATGACAGGACCCACGACCGGCTCTTCCGCGAGCTCACGGTGGGAGCGGGCGCCGCGGGCGTCTTCCCCGTCTACGACCGCGCCCCGGAGGCGAAGTACCCCACCCAGGTCGAACAGAACTACGCCGTGGGCCGGTGGGTCAAGGAGCACGGCGCCGAGCACGGCCTCGACACCTCCCGGGTGGCGGTGACCGGCGAGTCCGTCGGGGGCTGCATGTCGACGGTCTTCGCGCTGATGAACAAGGAGCGCGGCGGCCTCGACCTCAAGGCGCAGGTCCTGCTCTACCCGGTGACCGACGCCGCCTTCGACACGCCGTCGTACCTGCAGTTCGCGGAGGGTTACTACCTCACCCGCGACGGCATGAAGTGGTTCTGGGACGCGTACACCACCGATCCCGCCCAGCGCGCCGAGCACCACGCCTCGCCGCTCCGGGCCACGCTCGACCAGCTGAAGGGCCTCCCCACGACCCTGGTGATCACCGACGAGGCGGACGTGCTGCGCGACGAGGGCGAGCGGTACGCCGACAAGCTCCGCGAGGCCGGCGTCGACGTCACCTCGGTCCGCGTCCAGGCGATGGTCCACGACTTCCTCCTCCTCGACAGCCTCCGCGACACCCGCGCCGCCAACGTCGCCCGCCGCCTCGCCGTCGACGCCCTCAGGACCGCCCTCCACGACACCTGACCGGCGTCTCCGCCCGCGCGACTCCCCCGACGCTCACGAGCGGGCCCGCCTGAGCCCCCGTTACCTTTTTCGTGGCTCCGCAATGAGGCCTCCGGCCTTCGGGCCCGGCATGACTTCCCCCATGTTGTTCATGATCCGGGGGGTGTCACCGGGCCTGGAGGCATCGACGGACCGTCGGCGACGGCAGCATCTTCCCCACCGCCGGCCACCTCGCTGCCTACGCATGCCTCGCCCCCGCGACCCGCAGTTCAGGGTCCTCGATCCGCAGCGAACAGCCCCGGAGAGGGAACAAGCAGCTCAAACGGGCCTTTTCCTCTCCGCGTTCGCCGCCCTGGCCGACCCGGTATCACGCACCTCCTACGACAAGAAGTTCGCCCAGGGAAAGCACCACACCCTGGCCTTGCTCTGCCTCGCCAGAAGCCGGGCCGACGTCCTCTTCGCCACGCTCCGCGACGGCACGTTCTACGAGCCCGGGCCGGTCGGCGGCGGCCAGGAGGAAGTCCCGTCTGCGCCCGGAAGGTGGGCAGCAACGGCATAGTTGGCGGTCCGTGCCGCCAGTGCCCGTGGACTCACACCGTGAGCGTTGACCCGGTCGGGGTCGGCACCGGCTTCCAGCAGCGACCGGATCGCCGCCCCATCGCCCTGCGAACAGAACACCGCCCGCCACAAGGGCGTATTGCCGTGACCATCCACGGCATCGACCGACGCGCCCGCGGCCAAGAGAACCTCGATGGCCGATGCCGCCTGGGCCTGAGCCGCAAAATGCAGCGGCGTCCAACCCGCCGCATCGGCCGCCTCGGGGTCGACGCCTCCGGCCAGCAGCACCCTCAGACCTTCCACGTCTCCGTCGACAGCCGCATAGTGCACCACCGTCCGTTCCCACCTATCCCGACCCACCATGCCGACATCCTGACCCACGACCGTGGCCAAAGAGAAAGGGGCACCCCCCGGTATCGGCGGGCCCGATTCGCCGTCCACCTCCAGGTGGGCCGGGCCGTGTACCCGGCCCGGCCGAGTTCACGGGCCCCTGCGACGTAGCCCACACCGCTCGATGTTTACGGTGATTACATTCTTGCCTTAATGTGAGGGGCGTAAACATCGTAGGTAGTCGAGAGGAAGAGGGACCGGATGACCGACGAGCTGTTCTCGCCGCTGCCCCTGCGCTCAGGGCAGGTGCTGCGGAACCGGATCGCGAAGGCGGCCATGGAGGAGAACATGGCCGGTGAAGGCCAGCTCCCCGGAGGGCAGTTGCTGTCGCTGTACGAGCGCTGGGCCGCGGGCGGCACCGGGCTGCTGATCACCGGAAACGTGATGGTGCACGCCGAGGCACTGACGGGTCCGGGCGGAGTCGTACTCGACGAGCACGCCCCGCTGGAGCCGTTCGCCGCATGGGCGAAGGCCGCCAGGTCCGGCGGCGGAGCGGTCTGGATGCAGATCAACCACCCCGGCCGGCAGGTGGGTTCCGACATGCCCGGAGTCGTCTGGGGGCCCACGGACATCGGCGTCAGCCTGGGCCGGCACAGCAGTCGGTTCGGCCGGCCGACGGCCATGACGGCCCGGCAGATCACCGACACCGTGGCGCGGTACGCGGTGACCGCGCGCCGCGCCGAGGAGGCCGGCTTCGACGGTGTGGAGATCCACGCCGCGCACGGCTACCTTCTCTCGCAGTTCCTGTCGCCCCTCGTCAACCGGCGCACCGACCCGTGGGGAGGATCGCTGGAGAACCGCGCCCGGATGCTGCTGGACGTCGTCCGCGCGGTCCGCGCGGAGGTCTCGGCGTCCTTCGCCGTGGCGGTGAAGCTCAACTCCGCCGACTTCCAGCGCGGCGGCTTCGACGCCGACGACGCACGGCGGGTGATCGCCATGCTGGAACCCCTCGGCGTAGACCTGGTCGAACTGTCCGGCGGAAGCTACGAAAGCCCCGCGATGACGGGACGGTCCGCCGACGACCGCACCCGGGCCCGCGAGGCCTACTTCCTCGACCTCGCCGCGGACCTCGTCAAGACCAGCCCCCTCCCCCTCATGCTCACCGGCGGCATCACCCGGCGCGTCACCGCGGACAGGGTCCTCGACAGCGGCGTCGCGGTCGTCGGCATGGGCACCGCGCTGGCCGTCACTCCGGACCTCCCCGAGCGCTGGCGCCAGGGCCGGGAAGCCGAGCGCACCCTCCGCCCGGTGACCTGGTCCGACAAGGCCCTCGCCTCCGCCGCCGGCATGGCACAGGTCCGTCACCAGATGCGCCGGCTCGCGCGCGGCCGCACCCCCAGGCCCGGCACCCACCCGGCATTCGCCCTGATCTCCGAACACCGCAAGCAGCGGACCGCACTGCGCGGCTACCGCGCCTGGCTGACCACGGCGCGGGCCAGTCGGTCCGGACCCTCGGTCTGAGACCGACCCCGACGACGCCAGGGGGCGGAACCCCCTACCGGCTCCTGGCGTCAGCGGCGTGGACTTCTTCCGGCACCTCCCCAAAACCCGGGTCGACCGGCCCGTCGGACCGACACTGACCTGGAACGTCTCCCACGCCCTCTCGACCGCCCGCGTGGCGAACGACGACGGCGGCGTCGACCTGTCCCTGCGGGCGAACACCCCGCCGCAGCGGTCCCACCCGAGCGAGAATGGGGCCACGCGGCTGACCGGCGCGCTGAAGGTCATGAAGGCCGTGGGGGTGCGCTGAGTGCGCTGAGCCACCGGGGCATGCTCCTCGCCACCGCCCCTCCCCCCATCACTCGCCCCCGCGTCACGTCTCACGTCTCATGGCTGACGCCTCACGCCATCCGCGCCTCACCGTATGACGGCTCACCGCAGCGCATCGCCCGGTCCGTCGCAGCGTCTCAGCGCCGAAGGACCGGGCGACGCGCGGGGGAAGAAGGCGGAAAGGGTCCGCAGATCATCGCGGTTCCCTCTTCCCTTCCGATCGCTTATGATGTATGCACCGTTCACATGCGGAGGGAAATGGGAGCGGTGTGAACCAAGAGAAGGACGCGTGGGCTCCATGTCGCAGAGCAGCAGCACGTACCACCACGGCGATCTCCGTGCCGCCTGCCTGCGCGCCGCGCGGGAGCTGCTGGAGGAGGACGGCAGCGCGGGGCTCTCCCTGCGTGCGGTCGCGCGGCGCGCGGGGGTCTCGGCCACGGCCCCCTACCGCCACTACGCGGACCGCGAGGCGCTCGTCTCGGCCGTCGCGGCCGAGGGCTACCGCGAACTCGCCGAACACCTCACGGCGGCGCACCCCGCCCCGTCGACCCCGGACGACCTGGCCGCCGTGGCGGTGGCCTACGTCCGGTTCGCCCTCGACCACCCCGCACTCTTCCGCGCCATGTTCGCCGAGCCCTGCGACCCGACGAGCGAGGAGCGCGTCGCGGCCACCGAGGCGATCTCCCAGTACGTCCAGGGCATCGTCCGCGACGCCTTCCCCGGCGCCGGCGACACCACCGCGCTGTCGACCACGGTCTGGGCCCTCGTGCACGGCCTGGCGTTCCTGCACCTCGACGGCAAGCTCGACGCCTCCACGCCGGAGGTCGTCACCGACCAGGTCCGCTCCTCCGTGTTCGCGCTGTTCGCCGTCTCCCCCGCCTACCGGCAGGCGGCCCCGGCGGGCTGACACGCGCGGAGGCGTCCGGTGGTCACGGCCCCCGCCCACAGGGTGGCCGTGGACGGCCCCTGACGCTTCCACGCCCCCCTTCGCCCGTCAACGGTCAACGGCGAGAGGCGAGGACGTCCAGGTAGTGCTGGTTGTACATCACCCCGAGGACGTTCCCGAACGGGTCGGTCACGGAGGCGGTGACGAAGCCCGCCCCGCGTTCGGTGAGCGGCTCGTACTCCTCGGCCCCGAGGGCCAGGAGCCGCTCCAGCGCGGCGGCGACGTCGTCCACGTGCCAGTAGACGACCGCTCCGCCCGGGCCGTCCGCCGAGCCCGCGGGCGCGTGGCGACGGTCGATGAGGCCCAGCTCGTGCAGGTGGTCGCCGAGCCGGAACTCCGCATACCCCGGCCGCTCGAAGTAGGGCTCCACACCGAGCAGTTCGGTGTACCAGTCCTTCGCCGCCGTCAGGTCGTCGGCCCAGAAGCTGACCGTGGTGAGCCCTCGCAGCATGGCATGCCCCTCTTCTCGGTGCCGCGGACACCGCGTCCCGGCCGATGCCTTCACCGTAGGTGCCAATTAGGCCAGTTACCGTCCTCATTGCACCGCGGCCCGAAGCGGCCGTCACCTCGTCGCGCCCGACGAGCCCTCAGCTGTAGTAGGCGATCTTCTCGTCCAGGACCTCCATGGCCCGGTGGAGGGCCGCCGCCCGTTCCTCCAGGGCGGTTCGGCGCTCACGGAGGAAGGACACGCGGTCCTGTGCGGAGTGTTCGGCGCGCAGGATGGCGACGAACTCCCTGAGGTCCGCGATGCCGAGTCCCGCCTCGCGGAAGCAGGTCACCAGACCGATCCAGAACACGTCGTCGTCGGTGTACTCCCTGCGCCCGCCGGCGGAGCGCCGGATCGGGCCGATCAGCCCTTCCCGCTCGTAGTACCGCAGGGTGTCGATGGAGACGCCGGTGCGGTCGGCCGCTGCCGCCGGGGCGAGGGTGGTCATGGAACTCCTCGTGTCCGCGCTACCGCGCTTCGGCGAAGCGCGTCATGTGCTCGTCGGCGAGCCGCACACGGCGTGCGGCCAGCGCCTCCTCGATCTGCTCCACGCGGCTGACGCCGACGATGGGGTCGATCCCCTGCCGCAGCAGCCAGGCGAGGACGACCTCGTTCCTCGTGGCCGAGAGCTCGCCGGCGATGTCGTCCAGGACCGCGAGCACCCGTGCCGTTCCGGGATGATCATAGGTTTCGACGAAGGTTTTGTCCGCACGTGTGTACGCGCCCCACATCAGCGTGCTGTACGCCCACACCGTCAGCCCCTCCGCCCTGGCGTGGTCCAGGTCCTCCGCCGTGAGCATCCGGTGGCCGGCCTCCGCGAGCGGGGTGAGCGGCCGCGGCTGCACCAGGGTGTGCCGGAGCTGGATCGCCGTCCACGGTTCCACCCCCTGCTCCCGCGCCAGCGACCGGGCGCGCTCGACGCGCCACGCGGGATGGTTCGCCGCCCCCACCCGCAGGGCCACTCCCTTGCCGACCAGCTCCCCGAACGCGCCCACCGTCTCCTCCAGCGGCACGTCACGGTCCTCGGCATGGGCCCAGAGCAGGTCGACGTGGTCGACTCCCAGCCGCCCGAGGCTCTCCTCCACTCCGGCGCGGACGGCGCGGGCGGACAGTCCCTCGGCGCTGTCCGGCCACGAGTGCGGGACGAGCGGGTTCTGCCGGACCTTCGTCGCGATCCGCACCGCGTCACGTGCGCCCGGGCGGGCCTTCAGCCACGCCCCGATGACCCGCTCGCTTGCGCCGCCGACACCGGTGGGGTCGGCCCAGAAGGAGTAGCAGTTCGCGGTGTCCAGCCATATACCGCCGCCCTCGACGAAGGCGTCGAGGATCTCGAAGGCACGCTCGGGGGCCACCTGGGTGCCGAAGCCCATCGTTCCGAGCACGATCTGGGAGTTGGTTTCGTTCATGTCGTTCATGCTCGGATCTGGAGCGCGCTCCAGGTCAAGTGCTACGGGAAAAGAACGTCCGCTCCGGCAGATCGCAGCCCGCGGATGAGTATCCGGCAGCAACGCAGGGCCCGTTGATGCGGGGACGCGGTGAGGTGCGACCGGGCCCGCCACCCCGGTCGGGGCGGGCGCCCCCACCTCCTGCCCCGCGTCGCCATCAGTGCCCGGAGGGCCGCAGGAAGCCGGCGCCGACCGAGCGGGCCGTCGCCCCGACCTCGTCGCGGCTCTGGTCCGACGCCGTGAAGAGGACCAGGCTCATGCTTCCCTTGCCGCCCCACAGACACATGGCCCGCAGGGTGCCGGTGGCCGTCTCGGTGTAGCGAAGGCACCGCATCCAGCCGCCGTACGGCCCGGCTCCGGCCTCCCAGGTGTCGTGGACGACGCCCGCACCTCCCGTCCGGACGGGGAAGACGCTCTCGCCGTCCACGTACGACTCGCGCATCTCGTGGAAGCCCCCGGTCGCGACGGCCACCAGCTAATCGGCCGCGGCGGACGTGCTGCGGATGCGTGTCCCGAGCGTCGAGGTGCGGCCCGCCTCTCCCCGCTGCACCCTGATGCCATGAGCGACCGCAGCACTCCCTCGGGCCCGCCCCGAGGACCGCAGTGGGGGCAGCAGCAGCCGGCTCCGGGACGCGGCCGGCGTGCCGTGCTGACCCACTCCCTGGCGGCGCTCGGCGGGGTATTCGCCGGGGTGCTCATCGGAGTGGTGGGGGCCAGGAGCGACGACGGAGGCGGTGCCGGGCAACCGCCCACGTCTCCGTCCACCGTGACGACCGAAGCCCGCAGTTCTGCGACGGTCCCGTCCCCGGCACGCTCGTCCCCTGCGGTGGAGGGCGAGGGTACGGCGCAGGTGACCGCGCAGGAGATCCCCGGCGACGGCACGTTCCTGGTCGGGGAGGAGGTCCGGCCGGGGACCTACCGCAGTGGCGGGCCCTCCGATCCCGCCCTGCCGGACTGCTACTGGGCGCGGCTCAAAGGCACCTCGGGCGATGTCGGCGAGATCATCGCCAACGGCTCCGGCAAGGGCCAGGCGACCGTCACCGTGCTCGACACCGACGCCGCCTTCCAGACCTCCGGCTGTCAGGCCTGGAAGCGGATCGGCTGAGCAGGGCCGGGGCCGGGCCGCACCGTTCACCACGCTCGCGGCATGCGCCGTTCTGGGTAGCGTGATCGTCCACGGCATGGAGGGTCCATCCGTGCGGCGAGCCCGTACTCGGGCTTCCGGTGGAGAGGAGCGAGGCCGGTATGAGTGAAGTGACGAAGCCCGTGGTCACGGTTCCGGAGGGGGAGGCTCCCGCGGAGCTGACCGTACGGGACATCGTCGTGGGGGACGGGGCGGAGGCGAAGCCGGGCAATGTCGTGCGGGTTCACTACGTCGGGGTGACGTTCGCGTCGGGGAGGGAGTTCGACGCGTCGTGGGACCGGGGCGAACCGTTCAAGTTCGCGGTGGGCGGGGGCAGGGTCATCAAGGGCTGGGACCGGGGAATCCGGGGCATGCGGGTCGGTGGGCGACGCGAGATCGTCGTGCCTCCGCGGCTCGGGTACGGCACGCAGTCGCCCTCGCCGCTGATTCCGGCTGGTTCGACTCTGGTCTTCGTGGTCGACCTGCTCTCCGTGGCGGTCTGAGGCGGTCTCCGGAGACGCGAAAGCGGCGAGGAGCCGTTGGCGGTGTCGCCCTGCAGAGTGGTGGAGTGGTGAACCACCGGCGGATTCTGGCCTGTGGCAAGTAGCATCCGGCCACAACGCCCATCCCTCGTAAGGAGCGTGAACCGCCATGGCGGACGAGCCGGTCAACACCCCGATCCAGACGAAGTACGCGGAGCAGCTGGCCGCGGACCTCGCGGCGAACCTCGCCGAGCAGGCGGAGGTGAGCGCGCGCCTGGACCGGTTGAAGGCGGAGGAGAAGTGGCTCACCGCGACGCTGGAGTCGATGCCGGTGATCGCGCCGGAGAAGGACGACGGGCCGGTGAGCGCCGCCCCGGTGGCGACCGAGGAGGCGGAGGCGGCGGCCGTGGTGCCGCAGCCGCGGGAGGCCGGCGGCACCCAGCCCGCGAAGAAGGCGCCGGCGAGGAAGCCGGCGGCCAGGAAGGCCGTGAAGTCGACGTCCGCGAAGGTCACTCCGGCCAAGGCGGCCGCGACGAAGGCGGCTCCGGCCAAGGCTGCCGCGACGAAGCAGGCTCCGGCCGAGACGGCGGCGGTGGAGACGGCGGCGGAGGCGCCCGCGGCGGAACCGGCCACCGTGCGGGCGACCCCGGCGAAGGCCACCAGGAAGGCGACCGCCGCCGGGGCGAAGAAGGCCACGGCCCCGCAGGCATCGCGCCCGAAGGCGACGACCGCGCGGAAGTCGTCGACCGCCGCGGCGAAGAAGGGAGCGGCGCGCGCGACGAAGGCACCGAAGACGGCGGCGCCCACGCTCGGTGAGCTCCTCGGGGGCCTGCTGTCCCGGCAGCCCGGCGAGCCGAAGAAGGTGAGCGAGATCTACGCCGAGCTGGAGACGGCGCACCCGGACCGCGCCACCTCGCACCAGGTGGTCCGCAACGCGCTGGAGAAGCTCGTGGCGAAGGACGGGCTGGAGAAGGACACCCGGCAGGGTGTCGTCCTCTACACCTGGCCCGGCGCCGACGCGCCCGCCGCCGGCGGAACCGAGGCACCGGCCGCTGAGCGGGCGGAAGCGGTCACGGCCGGAGTCTGAGTTCCTCCCGCCGTCCCGGAATCCCGCCCGAGCGCGACCTCGGGGATTTCCGGGACGGGGGTGAGGGCAGCCCTACCGCGCACCGGCACCGGACGGCGCACCGCGTCGGCCGCCTCACCCCCGCCCTCGCCGCACCCGCCGCCCGTCGGCCGGCCGTGGCAAACCGACACCGGAGGCCGGCCCGGCGCACCGACCGAACGTCTCGGAATCAGGGGCGGACCACCGAGTCGATCAGCGACAGTTCCTCGACGTCGAAGTCGAGGTTGCCGAGGGCGGCCACGCTGTCCTCGACCTGGCGTGCGCTGCTGGCCCCGACGAGGGCGGAGGTGACGCGACCGCCGCGCAGGACCCAGGCGAGGGCGAGCTGGGCCAGGGTCTGGCCGCGGGAGGCGGCGATGTCGTTCAGCGCGCGGAGCCGGGTGACGAGGTCGTCGGTGACGGCGTCGCGGTTCAGGAAGGGGCTATCGCTCGCGGCGCGCGAGTCCTCGGGGATGCCGTCGAGGTACCGTCCGGTGAGCAGGCCCTGCTCCAGCGGGGAGTAGGCGATGGAGCCCACCCGCAGGTCGTCGAGGGCGTCGAGGAGGCCCTCGTCCTCGGGGCGGCGGTCGAGCATCGAGTACCGCGGCTGGTGGAGGGTGAGCGGTGTGCCGAGCTCGCCGAGGATGCGGGCGGCCTCGCGGGTCTGCTCGGCCGAGTAGTTGGAGACGCCGACGTAGAGCGCCTTGCCCTGCTGGACCGCGGAGTGGAGGGCGCCCATGGTCTCCTCCAGGGGCGTGTCCGGGTCGAAGCGGTGCGAGTAGAAGACGTCGACGTAGTCGAGGCCGAGCCGGCCGAGGCTCCGGTCGAGCGACGCGAGCAGGGACTTGCGGGAGCCCCATTCGCCGTACGGGCCGGGCCACATCAGGTATCCGGCCTTGGTGGAGACGACGAGTTCGTCGCGGTAGGGCGCGAAGTCGGTCCGCAGGAAGTCGCCGAGGGCGCTCTCCGCCGCGCCGGGCGGCGGGCCGTAGTTGTTGGCGAGGTCGAAGTGGGTGATCCCGAGGTCGAAGGCGCGGCGCAGGATGGAGCGCTGGGTCTCGGCCGGGCGGTCCGGGCCGAAGTTGTGCCAGAGGCCCAGGGAGAGCGCGGGCAGCCGCAGGCCGCTGCGCCCCGAGCGGCGGTAGGGCATGTCGGCGTAGCGGTCGGAAGATGCGGTGTACAACGCGGCTCCAGGGCAGGGGACGGCACCCGGTCATCGGGGTGCGGCAGGGGCTGTCGTGGCACCTCCAATCTGCCTCGACCTGGGGGCATGAATCCAACAGGAGAATCCGATGGGATTCAGCGCGTATGGTTCTGAATCATGGAACTGCGTCATCTCCAGCACTTCGTCGCCGTCGCCGAGGACCGGCACTTCACGCGGGCGGCCGAGCGGCTCATGGTGTCGCAGTCCGGTCTGTCGGCGTCGATCCGTGCGCTGGAGCGTGATCTGCGGGCGCCCTTGTTCGTGCGGAGCACCCGCCGGGTGACGCTGACAGAGGCCGGGCGGGCGCTGCTGGTCGAGGCCGAGCGCATCCTGGCGCAGGTGCGGGCGGCGCACGAGGCGGTGGCGGCCGTGCAGGGCGTGGTCCGCGGGACGCTGACGCTCGGGACGGAGCAGTGCGTCGCGGGTGTGCACGTGGCCGGGCTGCTCGCCGCGTTCCGGCGGCGGCATCCGGACGTGGAGATACGGCTCCGGCAGGAGGGCGGGCTCGCCCTGGCCGAGGACGTCGCTGCCGGCCGGCTCGACCTGGCCTTCGCCTACCGCAGCCGGGAGGACTCGGACCAGCTGCGCTCGGTCCCTCTGGCCGCGGAGCCGATGACCCTGCTGTGCCACCCCGGTCACCCGGTCGCCGCGGCGGGGCGGGCCCTGGCGCTGCGTGACCTCGCCGAGGAGGTCTTCGTCGACTTCCACCCGGGCTGGGGCCCGCGCCGGGCCACGGACGCGACGTTCGCCTCCGCGGGCGTACCCCGCACCGTGAGCCTGGAGGTGAACGACGTGCACAGCCTGCTGGACCTGGTGGAGGAGGACCTCGGGGTCGCGGCCGTGCCCCGCCACTTCCGGCACAAGCGGGACTCCCTGTACGCCGTCCCGCTCGCGGACACCGGTGACGCGGTCTACGAGACGGTGGCCCTGCTCCCGCCGCCCCAGGCGACCAGTCCCGCGGCCCGCGCGCTGATGACCCTGCTGGAGCAGGGGATCGCCCGCTGAGACCCCGGAGGGGCCCACGGCGGACCCGCCCGTCGGCCTCGGCCGCGCGGGGCGGTGTCGGCTGAGCGGACGGAGGCCGTCGGCGGGGCCGACGAATCGCGCGCGCGGGCAGACCGTGTTCGGCTGGTCCTGGTATGCCCGTGGGGCGCCACGCCCCGAGCGAGAGGGATGCGCATGACCGAGGAGGCTCAGGCCACAGGTGCGAAGGGCCGGTACGGTCCGGAGGGCGAGGCGCACGGGGCGCCCGAGGCCGAACTGCGCCGCGTGGGGATCGATCCGGACTTCTGGTATCCCGTCGCCCGGTCCACGGCCGTGCGCAGGGGCAAGGTCCGCGGGGTCTCCTTCGCGGGTCAGCGCATCGCCCTCTACCGGGGCGGCAGCGGGACCGTGTACGCCCTGGAGGACCGGTGCGCCCACCGGCAGGTGCCGCTCAGCCTCGGCGTGGTGGAGGGCGAGATCCTGCGCTGCTGCTACCACGCGTGGGCCTACCGCGGGAACGGGCGCATCTCGCAGATCCCGTACCTGCCCAAGGGCGCTCCCCGGCCGCCCCGCGGCGTCCGTTCCTATCCGGTGCGGGAGAAGTACGGGCTCGTCTTCGTCTTCCCCGGCGACCCCGCCAAGGCCGAGGACCGGGCGCTGCCGGTGCTCCCGGAGGCGGACTCGCCGCGCCACCGGACCATGATGTTCACGCGGACGGTGCGCTGCCACTACTCGTTCCTGCACGAGAACCTGCTCGACATGAACCACCAGTTCCTGCACCGGGGCGTGCTCGGCCGGATCCAGCCGGAGCTGCTGGGGTACGACACGGGCCCGAGCTCCGTGGAGGCCAGGTACCTCTTCGTCCCCTCCGGCGGGAAGAAGGACCGGGGAGCGGGCCTGCTGTCGGCCGAGGGCGTGGGCGGGGCCTCCCGTCCCGATGTGGTGACCATCCGCACCGGGTACCCGTACCAGACCCTCCAGACGGTCCCGGAGGCGTCGGAGGCCGCCGCCTTCTCCCTCTGGGTCGCCTACGTCCCGGAGGACGTCGAGCAGCGGGTCAGCCGCGTCTTCGGCCTGCTCATGATCGCGAAGCCTCCGATCCCCGGCGCCCTCCACCTGGCCTGGCCCCTCATCCGGCGCTTCACCGAGCGGGTCTTCGCCCAGGACCGCATGGCCGTGGAGGCCGAGCAGCGAGCCTGGGACGAGCAGGGGGCCGACTGGAACCAGGAGGTCTTCCCGCTCATCCTCGACGTGCGGAAGGTGCTGCGCACCAACGGCGTCCCCCTCCCCCCGGCGGGCGCCCCGGGAATCTGCCCGGACGCCGGACCGTGCGCCGAGGACCACGGGAACACACCTCGCTGACCGGCGGGCGGTGCGGCCGGGCACCGGGCGGCGTCGCCTGAGGAACGGGCGGGTGGTCGGCGCTTCTGCGCCGGCCACCCGCCGTCCGACCCGCGCCGGGTCACGGCCCTGTGCAGGACAGCCCCTCGACGGTTCCTGCCCGTGCCCGGTCCCGGGTCGCCGGCCTGCCACCACCCTCATGGACCGCAGGCCGGAGTCTCACCGCCTTCGGTCAGGCGTTCACGCAGGTGTTGCCGAACGCGGGGTTCAGCAGGCCGATCACGCTGACGGTGTTGCCGCAGGCGTTGACGGGAACGTGGACGGGGACCTGGATCAGGTTGCCGGACGCGACCCCGGGAGAATGGGCCGCCAGCCCCTCCGCCCCCGCGTCGGCGGACGCCATCGACGCCCCGCCCAGCACCACGGCGCCGGCCGCCAGGGCCACCGTCAGACTGCCGCGCACACGAGTCATCGCACTACCTCCGAAGAAGACCGATCCGCCGTGGGGATGTCCCACGTGCGGCGGGAGGACGGACCCGTCCCGCAGGCCCGCCTCTCTGACCTGCTCTTCGTGTTCGCCGCGGATACGGATGGGGCCGAAGGGGGACATTCCCCCTATCGGAGTAGATCCGGGCCCCGAGGGTGACGCCGCGCCCTGGCGGCCGCACACCTGTTCGTGCGGTCACGCCGGGCGGTCTCGAAGCGGCTGCGCGGGAGGGTGAGGACGCGGTTCAGGGGAATGGTCAGGTCCCGGGCCGCGAGACCGCCCATGAAGGGGGCGAAGGGGCAGAAGCGCCGCACCGCGTGGGCGAAGGCCCCGGCGAAGAGGCCGTCGGGGTCGGCGCGCAGCAGGTCGCGGTGGTGCGGCCGCGGCCTCCGGCGCCGTCGCCGCCGGCGAGGGGCCTTGCCGGGGCGGCCCGGTGAGTGGGGTGCGGGCACGCGGGCGCTGCGCCGGGACGACGGGGAGAGCCGCTGCCCCGGCGGACGCCGAAGGCCGGGGCCCCGCAAGCGGGCCCCGGCCGTGGTGCGGTGGTGCGTCAGCGGCGGACCTGGTAGGCCCTGGTCACGGTCTGGTCGACGGAGTTGCCGTCGGCGTCGCTGGCGGTGACCCGCAGGGAGACGAAGCCGGCGGAGGCGGGGTTGTCGATGGTTCCGTCGAGCTTGCCGTCCAGGCGGACCTGGCGCCAGGTGGCGCCGTCGTCGGTCGAGGCCCACAGCTTGACGCCGGTGATCGCCGGTCCGGAGAGACCCTTGGGGTGGCGCACACCGAGGCCGACCCGCGTACGGGAGTGGGCGCGGGCGCTGTTGGCGAGGTCGGTGCCGAGGCGGTAGTCGACGGAGAGGACGGGCAGCAGGGTCCGTCCTTCGCCCTGGGCGGAGTGGAAGCGCCAGTCGGTGCGGACCTTGGTGGAGGTGTTCCAGCCGGCCTCGTTGCGCTCGACGTCGGTCACCACGCGGTACTCGGCCCGTTCCGGGACCATCGGGAAGGCGACGGTGGTGGCGGGTGCCGTGCCGAGCAGCACGCCGTCCCGGTAGACCGTGGCGAGTTCCTTGTCGGTGCCGTTGCGCATGACGGCCCACTGCCCGGCGCCGCTGTCGAGCAGTCCGGCGGCGGCGATCACTCCCACGGCGTCGGCGCGGACCGCGGCGGAGTCGAGGTCGCTCGGCAGTGCGGTGCGGACCACGGCCTTGTTCCAGTCCCGGCGCACCTGCTGGCCGGGGGTGAACTTCGTGGCGGCCGTGAGCTGCCAGGTGCCGGCCGACGTCCACACGGGGCCGAGCTTCATGGCCTCGTAGGTCCGCAGGCCGGGGGTGACGTACTCGGTCAGGGTCCGCTGGAGCGTCACCCGTCCGAAGGCGAAGTTGGCAACGGTCTGCATCGGCGAGTGCATCAGGCGGCTGTATCCGGCCTCGGCTCCGGCGGTGGCGCCGTGGAACCGGGTGTCGACCGTGGCCAGTTCGGCGGTCTTGACACGGTAACGCTGGTCGGCGGGGATGCCACCGGCGCGGTACTCGAGCAGTTCGTAGGAGTACGGGCTGACGGCCGTGCCGGAGAAGGTGATCCGGGCGCCCGCGAGGCCGAGGAGGCGCTCGCCCTCGGTGCCGGAGACCGTCATCGCGGGGATGCGGGTCTCCTTCGGGCTCCAGTTGCCGGCCAGCCAGGGACCGGCGGTGTCGTTGTAGACGAGGATCGCGGCCGCTCCGGCGTCGGCCGCCGCGTCGACCTGTGCGTACGTGGTGGTCCCGGCGTCCCGCCTCACCAGGGCGATCCTGCCCCGGACGTCCTCGCCGGGCCTGGCGACGCGCAGGGTGCGGGTGCCGTCGAAGCGCGCCGAGCCCGTCCAGCCCTGGAAGTACGAGACGTCGAGGGTGCGGCCGCCGTGACCGGCGAGCCGGGCCGACAGGGCGGGGGCGCTGAGGGCCCAGCCGACGCGCGACTCGAAGAGCGTGGGGTCGGCGGTGGCGGACGGCACGGAGTAGACGTCCGTCTCGCCGCCCAGCCAGACCTCGCGGTTGTGGAGGAGGACCCGGGACGTGGGGCTGACGGCGATCCCGACGCGGACGCGATTCGTCTCGGAGGGCCGCGGGGTGGTCATGGTGACCCGGCCGGCCCGGGAGCCGTCGAAGGTGAAGGTCCGGTCGGAGGCGATGAGCGTGCCCGGCTGGGCCGCGTAGGTGTACTCGTGGAGCATGGTCCGGTCGGGGCTGTAGTGGTAGATCTCGGCGATGAAGGAGTGCTCGCCACGGGGCAGCCGCAGGACGACCGTGCCGTCCTCGCCGACCGGGTAGGTGTCCGGGATCATCCCCTGGTCGAGGGTGGTGTCGGTGACGGCGGCCATGCCGCGGGTGGGCTTGCCGTCGCGGTCGAGGACCTTGAGCGTGACGTCGAAGCGCTGGACGTCCCGGCCGAAGCCGACCGCGGTGACCGCGGTCGTGCCGTCCGCGGCCCGCGCGGTGACGTGCGCGCCGTGCGTGCCGGTGGCGAGGCCGGCGCTGTCGAGGGTGACGGCGACCTCGGCGGAGCCGTGCGCGGGGACGGTGACCGAGTCGGCGCCGAGGGTCAGCGTGCCGGCCGGCAGCGTCTCCCCCGCCTTCTCCAGCGAGAGCGCCAGGGTGACCGGGGCGTCGCCGTCGTTGACGTACGCGATCTTCTTCTCGGTCTTCGCCGCGTCGTCCCAGTCCCGCAGGCCGAAGTCGACGGTGCCGGAGGAGGTCACCGACTGGCGGACCGCGCGGGCCACGTCGAGCCGGCCGGCGCCCTGGGCGTACACGGAGGTGTCGGCGGTGGTCTTGGCGGTGCTGACCAGCCCGCTCTTCAGGCGGGCGGGCGACCAGTCGGGGTGGCGCTGGGCGAGGATCGCCGCCGCGCCGGCCACGTGGGGCGTCGCCATGGAGGTGCCGCTCGCGGTGGTGTAGAGGTCGCCGACCGGCGTGCCCATCGTGGTGCCGGCCGCGCGGGCCGCGACGATCCGGACGCCGGGTGCGGTGATCTCGGGCTTGAGGGCGCCGTCGCCGCGCGGGCCCCGGCTGGAGAAGCTCGCGATGGCGTCGGAGGAGTCCACGGCTCCGACCGTCAGGGCCGCCGCGGCCGCGCCGGGCGAGCCGACGGTCTTCGCGCCGGGGCCGCTGTTGCCGGCCGCGATGGTGAACAACACGCCTGTCTTGGCGGTGAGTTCGTTGACCGCGAGCGACATCGGGTCGGTGCCGTCGGCGCCCTCCTGGCCGCCGAGGCTCATGGAGACGACCTTGGCACCGGAGTGCGCCGCCCAGTCCATGCCCTCGATGATCCCGGACTCCGAGCCGGAGCCGCCGTCGTCGAGGACCTTGCCCACGACCAGTTCGGCGCCGGGGGCCACGCCCCGGTACTTGCCGTCGGATCCGGCGCCGCTGCCGGCGATCGTGGAGGCGACGTGGGTGCCGTGCCCGTGGCCGTCGCGGACGGTCTCGCCGGGGACGAAGCTGCGGCTGTCGGCGATGCGGCCGGCGAGGTCGGGGTGGGTGGCATCGACGCCGGTGTCGAGTACGGCGACCTTGACGCCGGTCCCGTCGTATCCGGCGGCCCATGCCTCCGGCGCCCCGATCTGCGGGACGCTCTTCTCCAGGAGGGCGTCGACCTTGCCGTCGAGCCAGAGCCGCTGGACTCCGCCCGACAGGCGGGCCTCGGGGGTTCCGGCGCGGGCGCTGTCGTCGTCGACGGCCTCCCAGAAGGTGTCGCCCTTCGCCTTGTCGGCGGTGACCGCGGCGCCCCGTACGCCGGGAAGCTTGCGGGTGACGCGGGCCCCGCCGGGGGCGCCTGCGCCGGCGGAGTCGTAGCGCACGATCAGCGGGGTCACCGGCCGGTGGGCGTCGTCGAAGCCCTGGGCGACGAGCTGGGTGACGTTGAACAGGCGCTTGTCGACCTGGCCGTTGTGGATCAGCGCCTCGGCCTCGCGGGGGATCACGTACACGTCGGTGCCGACGGTGTACGTCTTCAGTCCGGCGCCGGTGCCGCGGAACGGGGTGATGTCGACACCGACGGTCTTGCCCGACCGGGTGGCCACCGTCACCTTGTCGCCGGTCACGAGGGTGACCGTCGCGGTGCGGAGGGCCTCGCGGGGCGCGGCGGTCACCGCGTCCTGTCCGGTCGCCGGGAGCGGGGCGGCTCCGTAGGCCAGACCTCCGGCGGTCATGGTCGCTGTCAGGGCCAGGCCGAGCAGTGCGGTTTTCCGTCTGCTGCGCATGCTGAGGGCACTCCTTCCGCCGGCGGAGGGGGGATCCGTGTCCGGCGGAAACAAGAGTCAACAGGAGCGATCACGTTCGCTACGGGTTACGGCTGACGAGGACGCGACATGTCCACTCGCCGCCACCTTGCGTCCGAGACGTGCCCGTTCGAAAACCGCGTGGTATGTGCACCCTCGTTTCCCACGGGGCCGGTGTGGTTTGATCTTGGCCACGCCGAGCGCGGGGGGCGGCACGTCAACGAGGTTGGGGTGAGGGCGTCGTGGGTGACGGACACATGCTGGAGGCGGCGGGGGTCGGGGCGGCGGAGGAGGCGGTGTACCGCTTCCTCGTCGGGGTGCGGGAGGCCGATGCCCCCACGATCTCGGCGCAGTTGGGCTTCGACGTCCCCCACGTCGACCGTCTCCTGGGAGCCCTGCACGACAAGGGCCTGGTCGGGAGGGCCGCGCAGCCGCCGGAGGGCGGACCCGAGCGGTACGTGCCGATGGCGCCGGACGCCGCGCTCCGGCCCCTGCTGCTGCGCGGCCACGAGGCCCTCGAATGGGCCCGCCGCGGGGTGGAGCAGCTCGCCGAGGAGTACCGGGCGGGCGGGCGCCGGCACGACGCCGGACAGCTCGTCGAGGTGATCACCGGCGCGAGCGTCATCCGGCAGCGGCTGCGTCACATGGCGTACGGCGCCGAGGAGATGCGCTGGCTCTGCAAGGCGCATCCGGTCGCCCTGGCCGCGGCGGAGAACGACGAGGAGTGGGAGCTGCTCGCCCGGGGCGTGCGGTACAAGACCATCTACGAGCGCGAGCTCCTCGAAGGTCCCGGCATGGTCGACAACGTTGCCCGCAGCATCCGCGCGGGCGAGCAGGCCCGCGCCGTCGGAACCCTCCCCGTCCGCCTGGTGATCGCGGACAGCTCCATGGCCATCTGCCCCCTCGTCTACGAGAGCGGCGGGATGCGCTTCGACGCCGAGGGGACCGCGGGTCCGGCCGAGCGCGTCGGCGAGCCCACCGCCGCCGTGGTGCACAGCAGCAGCCTGCTCGACGCGCTCGTCGCCCTGTTCGAGAGCCAGTGGGTGGCGGCGACCCCGCTGCACGTCACGGACTCCGGCGAACTCGCCGACGTCGACGGCGGCCCACGGCCCGCCGTCCACCTCGCCGACGACGAGCGCTACCTGCTCTCGCTCATCGTCGCCGGCGTCGCCGACAAGGCCATCGCCTCCCAACTGTGGGTCAGCCAGCGCACGGTGCAGCGCCGCATCCAGGTCCTGATGCAGCGCGCCGGCGCCCTGACCAGGACTCAGCTCGTGTGGCAGGCGGCGCAGCGAGGGTGGCTGACCTGAGCGTCGCCGCGTCCAACCCGCCGCTTACGTCCACCGTTTGAGGACGCAAGCGAAACGTCAGCGAAGCGATAGCGGAGGCGTTCAGGCTGGGGTGCGTACGCGCTCGCACTCGGACAGGAGTTCCATGCCCCGCCCCACCCCCCACGCCTCCGGCGCCGGACCGCGCCGTCGGTCCCGCCCCCTGGCCCGTCTGCTGACGGCCTGTGTCGCGCTCGGCGCCGCACTGCTGACGCCGACGGCTGCCGGGGCTGCCGGATCGACCAACGCGGATGCCTACCGGAACATCGGCCAGGCGGACCGGGCCGAGTGGATGTGGGGCATCGCGAGCGACACCAAGCTCTCGAACATGTCCATCCCCGGCACGCACGACACCCTCGCCGTCCACGGCGGCCGGGACGTGCAGACGCAGGAGGACTACGGCGACAGCGCGAACACCCTGACGGCGCAGCTTGACCGGGGCATCCGGGCCATCGACATCCGGGTCCGCGTGACCGAGAACAAGTACTTCGCGGTGCATCACAGCGCGTTCTACCAGAAGGCCAACTTCGACGACGTCCTGAAGAAGGTGCAGACCTTCCTGGGCACCCACACCCAGGAGACGGTGGTGATGCGCCTGCGGGCCGAGTGCCCGTACGAGGGCGGTGGGATCGCCGACTGCGCCAACGACCCGACGTCGGTGACCGCGTCCCGCGTCCGGCAGATCTTCGCCGGGTACCGGGACCGTGCCGAGTACTCCGGCCTGTTCTACGCGCCCGCCGCGTCCGGGAACGGCAGGGCGGCCGTCCCCAAGCTCGGGGAGGTCCGCGGCAAGCTCGTCCTGGGCAGCTTCGACAACGTCGAAGCGGATGACGGCTACGGGATCGTGGGCTTCAACGGCCACCTGGACGACCACTGGGGCGCGGAGACCATCCCGGAGAAGTGGGGCTCCGTCAAGGGCAACGTCAACAAGGCGATCACCGGCAGCGCCGACGCGTTCTACGTGACGTACTCCTCGTCGTCCAAGGCCCCGTTCGGCCTCAAGCCGGACGACTTCGCCGGCGGGTACAAGGTGACCTGGGAGGACGGCACCGTCGAGACGGTCCTGGGCGTCAACTACTACCTGATGAAGCACCTGAACAACAGCGCGGGCCGCGTCGGCATCATCATGACGGACTTCCCCGGCTGGGGCCTCGTCAACGCGATCATCGACCACAACGACGACAACGCCGTCAAGGGCGGCAACCGCATGATCTGGCTGGTCAACGACGACAAGACGTACGTCAACAGCCTCTACGGCCGCTGCATGGTCCGCGGCCCCGAGTTCGACAGCTCCAAGACCGGCGGCCTCGTCACCCAGCGCGAGTGCCAGTCCACTCCGCCCAGCAGCCACCAGTGGGGCGCCGAGAAGCCGTCCTACGACGGCAAGGGCCACTACTGGATCAAGGCCAACAACGGCAAGTGCCTCACCGTCCCCTACAACAACGGCACCCCGCCCGGCTCCGGCACCCAGCTCTTCTGGTGGGACTGCGAGACCCGCTGGTTCTCCGGCAGCCAGATGTGGAACATCATCCCCACCAAGCTCGCCACCGGCAGCGGCTCCCGCCCCGCCTACACCTTCATCAACAACTGGACCGGCCTCTGCCTCTCCATGGACCCCGCCACCGCCACCACCGCGGGCGGCAAGGTCACCCAGGAGACCTGCCCGAAGTAGGACGGCCCGGCGCCTGACAGGCCGTCCCCCTCACAGGGGGGCGGCCTGTTCGGTCTGCCGGCCGCGCCCTTCGCGACCGGGCCGGCGTCGGCGACAGCCCCGTAGGGGTGGAGTGAACGCCATAGGCGGCGGCACTCCACCTCTCCGCCTGTCGGCCACCGCTAGAAGAGTTTGTCTCCCCACCAGCCGACGGCCGCGACCACCGCCGCTCCGCAGGCGTACGACGCTCCGCGTACGGCGTTGAACAGGGCGGTTCGGGTCAGGCGTCGCAGGGTCCGCATGGGCTCGTCGCGCATGGAGTGCTCCTCACGAATCGGGGGTGGTGCGGGTTTCCGCCGACTACCCTCCGCGGTGCCGAGCCCGCCATGGAGGAAGGAATCCGCCGAGGGTCGAGACCGGTGGAATCTCGCCAGACGATGAAGCGGGCCGCGCCTGCGTGAGAACATCGTTGAACGCCGTTGAACGGCCGCGAACGGAGGCGGACAGTGGGACGTGCCGGACGTCTGAGCAGGCCCGACATTCCTCACAGGATGCACAGAGCCCTGAACGACGCCCTCCACGAACTCCACCTGGTCGCCAAGGCGCCGTCCTTGTCGCGGATGGCGTCGGATCTCCAGAAGAAGCGCGTGCCAGGGGTCTCGAAGACGACGATCTACAACGCGTTCTCCAGCCTGCGTCTGCCGATGCCCGGCGCGGTCGACGCGATCGTCGTCCACCTGGCCGATCAGGTGCGCAACGTGACGCCGGAGCAGGTCGACTTCGTGGCGGTCCACTTCGACAACCTCTGGTACCTCGCCGAGGCCGAAGCGCGCTCGTGGGCAGCCGCCCCGGCCGCCGCGCCGCAAGCCCAGCCCACCGGAGCCGCACGGACGGCCGCTCCGCACAGGGCGGTGCTCGATGCGCCGCGGCAGCGTCTCGCCATCGAACCGGTCCGGCTCCGTTCGCGCCTCGATGCGCTGAGGGAGGCGTTCGGGGACGCCGAGGTGAGCGAAGCGGTGATAGCGCACGTGTCCGAGGCGATCTGCGCGCTGCCGGACATGGCCGTTCCTGCGCCGGAATGGCGCCGGCGGGACGGGTAGCCGGCGAGGGCGTTCACCCCGGGAGTCGCGAGCTGCGGTCCGGACGGCCACCGGCGCCTGAAGGGTTCGGGAACCCGACAGAGCCGCCGAGGGCGGAGGGCGAACGTGCCCTCCGCCCTCGGCGGTTGAGGTGTCCCGCCGCCGTCGGGGGCGGCGGGACGGTGGGGTCGGTCAGCTCGCGGCGCGGTAGGCGGCGGTGAGCTGGGTGACGGCGCCCGTCGGGTCGCCGCTGAGGAGGAGGTGGTCGGCCTCGGCGAAGGGCTTGGAGACGGGTTCGGTGAGGTGCCGGCCGATGCGCTGCTGGACGATCAGACGGGCGCGGGTGACGAGCTGACGGGCCGCGGTGGACTTGCCGAGTCCGGCGGTCTGGAGGGCGCGGGCGGCGAGGCCGAGGGCGCGGAGGGCGGGTTCGCCTCCCTGGGGTGTGGGCTGGAGGGTCGTGAGGCCCCAGCCGTAGGGGAACTGGGGGTCGTAGCGGGTGTCGCCCACGTTGAGGGGCAGCTGGGACTCGGACTTCGGCCAGGTCACGGGGAGCTGGCCGGTGAAGGGGCGGCGGCCGTAGAGGACGTCGGCGACGCCGTCGCCCTCGGTGCCGGGGAGCCAGGACGCGACGAGGGCGTCGATGGCGGGGAGGCGGTCGCCGAGGAGCTGCGGGCGGCCGGAGACGACGAGGACGGCGCAGGGCATCGCGGCGCAGACGCGGTCGACGGCGGCCTTGTCGGCGGCTGTCAGTTCGAGGTCGTGGCCGTTGCCGACGTCGCCGATGCCCTCGGCGTACGGCTTCTCGCCGACCACGACGACGCCGACGTCGTGTCCCGTGGTGGGTGCGGTGGCGTCCTGGGAGTAGGTGAGGGTGGTGCCGGCCGCGGCGGACTTCCGCATGGCCTCCAGGATGGTGGTGCCGGTGGTGGTGCGGCCGGAGGCGCCCTGCCAGGTGACGGTCCAACCGCCGGCCTGGTTGCCGAGGTCGTCGGCGTTGGAGCCGGCGACGTAGACGTTCTGGGTGGGCTTGAGGGGCAGGACCCCCCCGTCGTTCTTCAGCAGGACCTGGGAGGCGGCCGCGGCCTGGCGTGCCACGGCGCGGTGCTCGGGCGAGCCGACGGAGGCGAGGTGGGTGGTGTCCGCGTAGGGCTTCTCGAAGAGGCCGAGGCGGAACTTCTGGGTGAGGATGCGGGCGACGGCGTCGTCGACGCGGGCGGTGGGGATGCGGCCGGCTTCGGTCTCGGCGATCAGGGTGCGGGTGAAGTCCTGGTAGTTCGTCGGCACCATGATCATGTCGAGGCCGGCGTTGACGGAGGTGCGGACGTCGCTGGGGTAGTCGCCGGGGATCTGGTCGATGGCCTGCCAGTCGCTGATGACGAAGCCCTCGAAGCCCATGCGGTCCTTCAGTACGCCGTTGATCATCTCGGCGTTCGCGTGCATCTTCACGGGACCCTGGGCGTCGCCGAGGATGTCGAGGGAGGAGTACGAGGGCATGACCGTGCCCACGCCGTGCTTCACGGCGTCGGCGAACGGCGCGAGGTGGACGGCCTCCAGTTCCTCGCGGGTGACGCGGGTGATGCCCTGGTCGATCGTGTACGAGCCGGTCGTCGAGGAGCCGAAGGCGGTGCCGCCATCGCCGACGAAGTGCTTGGCGCTGGCGAGCACCTTGTCGTTGCGGTCGAGGTCACGGCCGTCGCGCGGGCCCTGCATCCCCTCGATCACGGTCTCCATCGCGGTGACGAGCGCCGGGTCCTCGCCGTAGGCCTCGTACGAGCGGCCCCAGCGTTCGTCGCGGGTCACGCAGAGGCAGGGGGCGAAGTCCCAGGGGACACCGGTGGCCCGGACCTCCTTGGCGGTGACGGCTCCGGTGCGGGCGGCGAGGCCCGGGTCGCGTCCGGCGCCGATGCCGATGTTGTGCGGCATGATCGTCGAGCCGACGACGTTGTTGTGGCCGTGGACGGCGTCCACGCCGTAGATGAGGGGGATCTGGAGCCGGGTGGCCTGGGCGCGCAGCTGGTACGCGTCGACCATGCGGGCCCACGCCTCGGGCGTGTTGGGCGCCGGCACCGAACCGCCGCCGGAGAGCAGGGAGCCCAGCGCGTAGCCGGCGATGTCGCCGGGCGAGCGGAGTGCGTTGCGTTCGGCCTGCGTCATCTGGCCGGCCTTCTCCTGGAGCGTCATCCGGGAGAGGAGGTCCGCGACGCGCTTCTTCACCGGCAGGCGCTTGTCGAGGTAGGGCAGTCCGTGCGCGTTGACGACGACGGCCGGCGTCTCGGCGGGCGCCTTGGCACCCTCGACGGCCAGCTTGACGGGGATCGTCTCGGCCTCTTCGGCGGCCTTGTCCCTCAAGGTCGTCAGGGTGATCGAGCGGGTGGTCCCGGACGGCGTCCCGGCGGGGAACTCCACGGTCCCGGAGATCGGCGTGTAGTCCTTGCCGGGTTCGGCGGGGCCGCTGTCGTCGCTCGCGTACGTGACGGTGACGGGCTCGCCGGTCGGCGTGGAGCCGGTGGTCGCCACGGAGATGTCGATCCGGGCGGTGCCTCCCTCGGCGACGGGGTGGACCACGGCGCCGGTGACGACTCGGGTGTTCAGCGCGGGCTCGGCCTTGCCGTACAGCTCGACGCCGTCGAGGGCGAAGCGGCCGGGCGCACCGGTCGGCAGGGTGAGCGCGTACCCCCACATGCGGTCGAGGCCGAGGATCTGGTCGATGCCTCCGACCGGCTGGTAGTCGGCGCGGTACTGGAACTCGGAGAAGGGGATCTCGACGAGGTGCCAGCCCTCCCAGTCGTCGGTGAAGGAGGTCGTCCAGAGTTCGGACGCCTCGCCGTTCGCCCCGCCGTCCTTGAGCTCGAAGTTGATGCGCTTCCCGGAGCCGGGCGGCAGCGGCGCGGTGTTCTGGCCGTACCACCAGAAGCGGATGCCCTTGTGGGCGGTCCAGTCCTGGGCCGGCTCGTCGAAGGCGAAGTCGTGGGTGAATCCGCCCCAGCCGCTGATGTCGTAGGTGCCTTCGAGGACCTTCGATCCCTCCGGGGCGTCGGCACGCTCGGCGAGGGTGAGGGCGGGGTGGTCGTCGGCGTCGCTGCCCCAGGTGAAGAGGCCCTCGGCGGGAGGGCCGGTGAAGGGGACCTCCCCCTCGAAACGGTCGACGGCCCGGGGCGCCGGGTCTCCTTCCGCACCGGGCGCGGCGGCGCTGGGCACGGCCCCGGCGAGCAGTCCGGCGAGGACGGCGGTGGCGGCCAGCGCGGCTGCGCTCGCCCTTCTTCGGCGGTACGGGTGCGGCATGCGGGCTCCTCTGACGGGGATGACGCGGAGGTGGTGGCTGGGTCAGGACAGGGGGTCGGTCCGCTTCTGGTCGGCGGCGCCCGCGCGGGTCAAGGCTCGGGTCCGGGCGGACAGGCGGGCGGCGGTGCCGGTAGTACCGCCGGTGCCGATGGTGCCGGGGGTACCGCTGGTGTCAGTGGTGTCCAGGCACCGCTTGGCGGCAGTGCTGTCGGCGGCGCCCGGGCGTCCCGTCGCGACGGTGCTGCCCATGACGCCCGGGCGCGTGTCAGACGCGGCGCTGCCGATGACGTCAAGACGGGTGTCCGAGGCGGCGCTGCATATGACGTCCAGGCGCGCGTCCGAGGCGCTGCTGCCCGTCAGGTCCGGGCACGAGCGCGCGGACGTGTTCACGACGTCGTGCGTATCGGGGTCTCCGCCCGTCGAGCACCGGGCGCCGTCGCACGTGGGGAGCCGGACCGGGTTGGCGTCGGCGACGGCGTCGGCGACGACTACCGCGTGGGCCTCGCACCGGCGGGCGAAGAGGTGGTCCACCTTCACCCCCGCCGCCTGGTAGGTCCGGACGTACTTCACCAGGTGTGCGGCGTACGGCAGGTGGTACTCCGCCTTCACCCGGCCCGTCTGGTCCATCCGGCCGCGGGCTTTCATCCGGCCGGGTGCGCTGCACGGGCCGTTCATCACCCGCGACGCCCGGTCGGACCGCCGGTAGGCGGGCACCTCGTCGACGGAGACGGTGCCGACCGCGTCGCCTCCGGCCGGCCAGGTGGTGAGGGGCGCCCGCGGGGCGAGCCTCCACGTCACGCGACGGCCTCAGGCGCCGGAAGGGCGGTGCTCGGCCAGGCGTCGACCTGCTCGACCGCGGCCCGGGCGACGGCGCCGCCGTTCCTGGCCGGACCGCTCGTGAGGAGCGCACGGGTCACGGGCGCGGCCGGCCGTCGCTCTCGCCTCACACCGCGCCGCGCGAACCACCCACGCCTGTAATGCACCTGACAGCCCCTTCGCTGTGGACCGCCACGCCGGCACAGCGGACCGGGGAGCCCGGACCGCCCGCGCCACGAGGCGGCAAGGCTTGCATCAAGGTGTGAAGTTATGAAGACAACAGAGCCCCGTCAACCCCTTCTGCGCTCAACTCCTGAATATCACCTCCGGGTTCAAGACGCGGACGGACTGGTTCCGGCAGCGCACCCCGCCGCTCGCACCTCACCGGGCGAGGGCCGCCGAGCCACGCCGAGGAGGCGCGAGACCACGGCTCGGCGGGGCAGGAGCCCCTCCATCCCTCGCGAAGATCTTTTCTTCACACCCTGTCCACTGCGACCATGGACCCCATGACGCACATCGCCAAGGGCGCCAACGCCCCTGTCCCGACCGCCCTCTTCCGTGTCGCCGTGGGCCGGGACCGGGCGCCCGGAGTGCCGGTCGTGGAGGCTTCGGCCCTGCTGCTCGACGCGACCGGCGCGGTGCGCGGGGACGCCGACATCGTCTTCCACGGGCAGCCCGCCCATCCCTCCGGCGCCGTCCGTCACGCCGGCACCGGCGAGGGCGGCGGCCGGGTCGCCGAATGGCTGGAAGTGGACCTCGTACGGATCGAGACGGACATCCAGCGCGTGCTGATCGCGGGCTCCTGCGACGAGGGCACGTTCGGGCAGGTCCCCGGCCTGTACGCCCAGGTGGCATCCGTCGACGGCGCGATCGTGTCCCACTACGACGTCACCGACGCGTCCACCGAGACGGCGTTCGTCCTCGGCGAGTTCTACCGCCGTGACGGGGCCTGGAGGTTCCGTGCGGTGGGCCAGGGCTACGACACGGGACTGGCAGGGCTGGCGACCGACTTCGGCGTCGTGGTATCGGAGCGCGAAGCGGTGCCGGACACCGCGGCGCCGGTGGGCCCGCCGGGGCCCGTCCCGACGACGCCGGCTTCCGGACCGGTGGCGCTCACGGGCATCACCAAGGCGGGGCACGCGCCTGAGGGGAGTCCCATCCCCCTGATGCCCTCGCCGGTCGCCGCGGCCCCTTCGGCCCCGCTCCCCTACGGACCGGCGACCGTCGCGCCGCCTTCACTTGTTGCGGCAACGCCCGGCTCCGCCGCGCCCGCCGCATCGCCGTCCTGGACTGCCGGCCTTTTCTCCTTCGAGCCGCTCGCCTTCAGCGGCAAGGGCGAGAAGACGATCACGGTGGATCTGCCGTTCCCACAGGACTCCGGGCCCGTGATCCTGGAGGCCCGGGTGGACCAGTACCACTTCCTGCAGGTCGAGATACCCGGCCGGTCCGAGGACGTCTTCTGCCAGGACCTGCCCGACTTCTACGGACGCGCGCTCCTCGTCCCGCCCCGCAAGGGCGGCCCGCTGAAACTGAAGGTGCGCCAGTCCGGGAAGTGGGAGCTCACCGTCCTGCCCCTGACGGCGGCCCGCCCGATCGGGCCCGGCACGGTCGAGGGCAGCGGTCGCGAGATCTTCGTCCACACGGGGCCCGCCGCCGAACTGAAGGTCAAGGCGTCGGACCGCCACAACGGCTGGTTCCAGCTGAACCAGTACCAGGGTGAGTCCCCCGACGAACTGCGGCGCCCCTCCGAGCAGCTCGTCCACGCCTGGAACGGCCGTCGCGTCAAGGAGAAGGTCCGGATCCCGGAGGGTCCGCTGATCCTCTCCATCGACAAGGGGCGGCACCAGTGGGAGTTCACCCTCGCCCCGCCGGCACCCCGCTGACGAGGCCGCGGGGCCCGTCACCCTCCGGGCACCTCCCCTAGGGCCGCCGGTACCGCCCCCTCCGCCCTACAGCGTGCGCAGGACGGCGACGACCTTGCCGAGGATGACGGCGTCGTCGCCGGGGATCGGCTCGTACGCGGAGTTGTGCGGCATGAGCCAGACGCGGCCGTTCTCGCGGCGCAGGCGCTTGACCGTCGCCTCGCCGTCCAGCATGGCGGCGACGATGTCACCGTGGTCGGCCGAATCGGCCTGCCGCACGGTGACGATGTCCCCGTCGCAGATGGCCGCGTCGATCATGCTGTCCCCGACGACCTTCAGCGCGAACAGCCGGCCTTCGCCGACCACCTGGCGCGGCAGCGACAGGACGTCCTCCACGGACTCCTCGGCCAGGATCGGGGCACCGGCGGCGATGCGTCCGACCAGGGGCACCTCGGCCGGGGCGGGTCCGGCCGGCGTCGGGGCCTCGGAGAACTCCTCCGCCCAGCGGGGGCGGACGCGGTAGGCACGGGGGCGGTGCGGGTCGCGGTACAGCACCTCCTTGCGCTCCAGCGTCATCAGCTGGTGCGCGACGGACGACGTGCTGCTGAGGTCGACCGCCGCACCGATCTCCCGCATCGACGGCGGGTAGCCCTGCCGGCTCACCTCGCGCTCGATGAACCTGATGATCGCGACCTGCCGGGGCGTGAGGCCGTCGGCGTCGACGCGGACGCCGGGCGGCCGTCCGGGCCGGCCTGCGGATGCGGCGGCATGCATGTGGTGCTCCCCCTCTGCGGGATCTTGCCTGAGGGGACACTAACCCGCCAAGCCGCACAAAGGGAACACTGTTTCGATATCCGGTTCCAAATCGCCACGAAACGGTCACATGTGCGAGGTGGGCGAGGGGTGAGGGATGCGGAGGAGGACCCGCCCTCGTCGGCAGACCCGACACCCGCGCGACGCGCCCGGACCCGTACGGTGGCGTCATGACGATCAACCGTCCGGGACGCCCGGAGGACCTTCCGCCCGCCGAGACACTGTGGGCCCGCTGGGCCCTGGTCGCCGCGCTCGGAGCGACGACGGCCGCGGAGAGCCGGCCGAGCGCCCACCGCACCGGCCGGTGGATCGACGACGAGGGGCTGCACTGGGACGACGCCGGCTGCACATGGTGGGTGATGTCGGCCCTGGGCGACGGCCGTTACGTGCTGTACGGCGAGGACGAGTCCAGCGAGGCCAAGTGGCACGAGCCGCCGGTCGACATGCTCGCCGGCGGTCCCGCGTGGCTGCCGTGGGACGAACTCCGCGACCGGCTGTCCGGCAACGAGCTGGGCTGCGTCTACTGGTACGAGGACGGTGCCTGGGCGCGCGCCCCCTACCCCGACGACCTGGCCGACGACGGCCTGGACTGCGGGATGGGCGAACTGGCCGACCGCGCGGAGGCGCTGGGGCTCCTGGCCGAGCGCCTCGCACCGCTGGACGGCGGGCCGGACGCCGACGCCGTCCTCGCCGAGGCGGAGGCCGGACGGCTCGGCGACGTGGACGCGCTCCTGGCCCGGCTGCGCGATCCGGACGGCGACGGGCCGGACGTCGCCGCCGCGGCCCGCGCCCTGGCACGGTCCGGCCTCGTCGGCGAGCCCGCCGCCGGCTGACGCGGCTCCCGCATCCGCCGGCCCACCCCTCGCCGGAACACGTCGACCTGCACGGCTCCCCTCCGGAGGAAGCGGCTCAGAGCGGCGGCGCCGCACTCCCCCTGACCATCAGACGGGTGGCGAGTTCGACCCGCAGGTTCTCCACGTGCTCCCCGTCGACGATCCGTAGGAGGGTGTGGGCCGCCATCGCGGCCATGTCGAAGAGGGGCTGGCGGACGGTGGTGAGCGGTGGATGGGTCCAGCGGGCCACGGGGAGGTCGTCGAAGCCGACGATGCTGATGTCCTCGGGGATGCGCCGCCCCCGGCTCCGGAGCTCCTCGAACGCGCCGAGCGCCTGGAGGTCGCTGGCCGCGAAGATCGCGGTGGGCGGCGCCTCGCCCGCGGCCTCCAGGGAGTCCAGCAGCCGGGCGGTCTCCCGGCGGCCCGAGACGTCGTTGAAGTCGCCGTACCGGACGAAGCCCTCGGGGACGGCGAGTTCGGCCTGCTCCATGGTGGCCCGGTAGCCGTCGGCGCGTGCCCGGCTGCACAACAGCTGCCGGGGCCCGGCCAGATGGGCGATGCGGGTGTGGCCGAGCTCGATGAGGTGCTCGGTCGCGGAGACGGCACCGGCCCAGTTGGTGGCGCCCACGGTGGGCACCAGGGCGTCCGCCTGGCCGACCGGGTCGAGCAGGACGAAGGGCACGTCCATCGCCGCGAGCCGGCGCCGCTGCTGCGGGGTCAGGTCGGAGACGACGAGGATCGCGCCGCTGCTGCGGCGGGCCGCGAGCTGCTCGATCCACTCGCGCGTGTCGGCGCTGCGGCCGTGCACGGCCGAGAGCACCATGCTCGCGCCGGCGGCGTGCAGCACCTCGTCCACGCCCCGGACGATCTCGACCGACCAGAGACTGTCGAGCTCGTTGAGCACCAGGTCGACGACGCTGCCCCGGCGGCGGGCCGGGCGGCGCTGGTAGCCCAGCGCGTCCGCCACCTCCTCGACGCGCTCCTTGGTGTCCGCCGAGACGTCCGACCGGCCGTTGAAGACCTTGGAGACGGTGGAGACGGAGACCCCTGCCCGCGACGCGACCATGTGCAGGGTGACCCTGCCGCCGGGGCCGTCCGTCCGCTCGTCCGTCATGCCCTGCCTTCCGCTCGTGGGGGTGGGGGTGCCCACCGGCTGTCCTTCCGAAGGGTAACGGTCGGTACCGCACCCGCTCCGCGTGGTCCGCGCCGCGCTCACGGGCCCCCCGCGGGACGGCCGCCCGGCCGCTCGCGGTAGACGGGCCGGGTGAAGTCGGCCGGCATCAGCCCCCCGGTGAGGTCCTGGACGCACATGCCGACGAACGCGCCCGTGAAACCCCACGCCGTGTAGTGGCCGGTGGCCGGGTCGCCCCGGGTCGCGCTCTCGTCCGAGAGGAGCGACACGTCCAGCGCGTCGCCCACCGGGCTCCACGGGCCGGCGCCGTCGTCTCCGCTCTCCGGGAATGCGTCCGCACGCCCCGGCCGCCGCCAGGCGAACCGGCCCTCCGTGCCGCGGACGGTGAGGCGCAGCTCCGCCGCCCCGTCTCCGACGGGCAGGGGCTCGACGGGTTCGGTGTACCGGCCGTGGGCGCACACGCCGAGTCTGAGGACCCGGCCGAGCTCGTCGTCCCAGGTCAGGTGGGCGTAATGCCAGAGCGTCGTGTTGTAGCAGTGGACCAGTCCCGCCATCGTCAGGGGGGACTCGGGGCGGGCGTCCAGGCGGACGGAGAAGTCGAAGTCGGCGGCCTGCTGGCGGCGGGCGACGAGGCTCTGCCCGTGCGTGGAGCCGAGCGACTGGCCGCCGTACAGCCGCACTCCGTCGGGCAGCGGGGCGAGCCAACCGGGGTCCGGGTGGCGGCGGAGCGTCGACCACGGGGGGACGAGCCGGGTGGGGTCCGGGGAGACGACGGCCGCCGACCCGCCCGAGGCGGAAGGGGAAGGGAGGCCACGGCCGAGTGCCGGTGCCGGAACCACCGTACGGGGCAGGTTCTCGCCGCCCGGGACCGGCGGTTCGCCCGCGAGTCTCGGCCAGCCGTCGGCCGTCCAGACCACGCGCTGGAGCGCGGTCTCGCGCCCGAGGACGCAGGCGCCTCGCGGCGTCAGGGGACGGGCGGCCAGGTGGGCGAGGTACCACTCCCCCGCCGGGGTCTCGACGAGGCTGCCGTGCCCCGCCTTCTGCAGGGGTGCCTCCGGGTGGTCGCGGGAGGTGAGGAGGGGACCGGCGGGATCGGCCTCGTACGGTCCGGTGAGCGTGCGGGAGCGCGCGACGGTGACCGCGTGGTCCCAGGAGGTGCCGCCCTCGGCGGTCACGAGGTAGTGGAAGCCGTCCTTGCGGTAGAGGTGGGGGCCTTCGGTGTGGGCGAGCTCGGTTCCGGTGAAGACGCGGTGGACGGGTCCGGTGACCGCGCCGCGGGTCCGGTCCCACTCCTGGAGCAGGATGCCCGCGAAGGGGTGCCGCCCCGGCCGGTGGTCCCACTCCATCCACAGGGCCCAGCTGCGGCCGTCGCCGTCCGGCCCGTCGTCGTGGAAGAGGGAGGGGTCGAACCCGTGCGAGGGGAAGGACACCGGGTCGGACCAGGGGCCCTGGAGGCTCGGGGCCGTGGTGACCAGGTTGCGCACGTCCTTGTAGGCGCCGGCGAGACTGGTGACATCGCTGTAGACGAGGTGGAACAGCCCGTCGGTGTACGACAGGCAGGGCGCCCACACACCGCCGGAGTCCGGCCGGCCGGTCAGGTCCAGCAGCCGCGCCTCCTGGAGCAGTCCGCCCATCGGCGTCCAGTGCACGAGGTCGCGGGAGTGGTGGACGGCGACGCCGGGGAGCCACTCGAAGGTGGAGGTGGCGATGTAGTAGTCGTCCCCGACGCGCAGGATCGAGGGATCGGGGTGGAAGCCGGGCAGGACGGGGTTCACGAGGACCGGGCCGGCCGGGGCCGGGGCCGGAGCCCCGGTCAGCGGGCTGTCGCGGACGGAGTCGTCGTCGAGGAGAGGGCCTGAGGTCATGGTGGGCCTGCTTTCGGGAGGTCAGCCCTTGACGGCGCCGGCCATCACGCCGGAGACGATCCGGCGGGCCAGGACGGTGAAGGCGACGAGGACGGGGAGGGCCGAGACGACGACACCGGCGAGCATCAGGGTGTAGTCGGTGTAGTAGCCGGCGGCGAGCTGGTTGAGCGCGATCTGCACGGTGCCGTTCTCCGGCGGGAGCGCGATCAGCGGCCAGAAGTAGTCGTTCCAGGCGAACATGAAGGTGAAGAGGCCGAGTACGGTCGCGGTCGTGCGGACGCCGGGGACGACGACGTGCCAGTAGGTGCGCAGCAGTCCGGCACCGTCCATGCGGGCGGCCTCGACCAGTTCGTCGGGGATGTTCTCCTCGATGGCCTGGCGCATCCAGAAGACGCCGACCGCGGAGACCAGCGCGGGCACGATGAGCGCCGAGAGCCTTCCGTACATGCCCAGGTCGGTGACGAGGATGTAGAGCGGGATCACGCCCAGCTGGGTCGGGATCATCAGGGTGACCACGACGCAGCCCAGCAGGAGGTCCCGGCCCCGGAAGCGGAGCTTGGCGAAGGCGAAGCCGGCGAGCGAGGACAGCAGCACGTTCGAGACGGCGGTGGTGCCGGCGACGAGGAAGGAGTTTCCCAACGCCTGCCAGAACGCCGACAGTTCGAAGACGCGCTGGATGTTCTCGATCAGGTGGCCCCCCGGGACGAGAGGGGGTGTGGTGCCGGCCAGGACGGAGTTGTCGTCGTGGGAGGCGACGACGAAGCTCCAGTAGAGCGGGAAGACGGACGCCGCGGTGACGGCGGCGAGCAGCAGGTAGGCCACGGGGCCGGCGGAGTCGAGCCGCCGCGTGCGCCGCGGCACCGTCCGGAACGGGCCGCCGCCCCGGCCGGCCGCGGCGCGGAACGGGCGCGGGCGCGATCGGGGCCGGGTGGGCGGCGCGGTGACGGCCATGGGATTCCTCCGGAGTGGTGTAGGGGGTGCGGGGGCCGCCGGCGGGCGCCGTGGGGGCCGGGGCGCGGGTGGTGCGGGCGGGCGGTGAGGTCGACGGCGGGGGCGGTCGGCGGGGGCGTGCCGTGGACGCCGGACGTGGTCAGCGGTGCGTGGGGCGGGATGCCGGTGCGGTCAGCGGCGCCTGCCGTGGGCGCCGGGGACGGTCAGCGGCGCGTGCGGCGGGCGAGCAGGAAGTTCACGGCCGCGACGGCGGCGATGACCAGGAAGAGCACCCAGGAGACGGCGGAGGCGTAACCGGCGTCGTTGTTGATGAAGCCGTACTTGTAGAGCATCAGGGTGAGCGTCTGGAACTGGTGCTCCGCGCCTCCCTCCGCGTTGCCCTGCTGGTCGAAGAGGAAGGGCTCGGCGAAGAGCTGGAGTCCGCCGATCGTCGAGATGACGACGGTGAACAGCAGGGTCGGCCGGATCGCCGGCAGCGTGACCTTGCGGAAGGTCAGGAACCGGGAGGCGCCGTCGATGGCGGCGGACTCGTACAGCTCCCGGGGGACGGCCTGCATGGCGGCGAGGTAGATGAGGGCGTTGTAGCCGGTCCACCTCCACATCACCATGAAGCTGATGGCCAGGTGCGAGCTCCAGGTGTCGGCGGTCCAGTCGATGGGCGCGTCGATGAGGCCGAGACCTTCGAGGACCCAGTTCACCACGCCGTAGTCCCGGCCGAAGAGCTGGGAGAAGACGAGCGCGACGGCGACGACGGAGACGTACTGGGGCACGAGTACGAGGGCGCGCCAGACCGTCCGGGCCCGCAGGTGCCGGTCGAGCAGCCAGGCGACGCCGAGGGCGGCGACGAGCTGCGGGACGGTGGAGAGCACGAAGATGCTGAGGGTGTTGAACAGCGCCGTCAGGAAGTCGGTGTCGCCGAGGAGCCTCCGGAAGTTCTCCAGCCCCACGTACGAGCCCTGCCCCGACAGGCGGTCCCAGTCGTGCAGGGACACCCAGAAGGTCTGGAGCAGGGGGTACGCGCCGAAGACGGCGAAGAGGAGGAAGAAGGGAGCGACGAAGAGGTACGGGAGCGGGCTCCGCCCGAGGCGCGGTCGGCGCGGGCGCGGCGGGCCGGGGCGGCCGGTCGGGAGCGGGCGGGTCTGGACCACCATGGGGTTCTCCGGAGGTCAGGGGCGGGAGCCGGTGAGGTGGGGTCGGTGCCGGAGCGCGGGCCGGTCCGCCGGGCGGGGCCTCGGCGAGGAGGCCCCGGGAGGGCGGCGGACCGGACGGCGAGCGGGTCAGCGCAGGTTCTTGGCGGCTTCGGCGAGCGCCTTGTCCCACGCGGCGGCCGGGTCGGCCTTGCCCTGCTCGACGAGCTGGAGGGCGTTGCCGAACGGAATGCGGGCCTGCTGGTCCTTGGTGCCCCGGTAGTTGGGCTTCAGCGACTTCGCCGAGGAGGCGAAGATCGTCCCGGTGGGCGCTCCGCCGAACCACTCCTGACGGGCCCCCGTGACGTCGGCGTCGTCCAGGACGGTCACGAGGGACGGGAGCGCGCCGACGGGGCCGGTGAAGATCTTTTTCTGGGAGGCGGCGGAGGTGAGGAAGTCGGCCAGTTCGGCGGCCTCCTTCACGTGCTTGCCCTGCTTGGGCACGGTGAGGAAGGAGCCGCCCCAGTTGCCGCCGCCGCCCGGGACGGCGGCGATGTCCCAGGTACCGGCGGCGGAGTCACCGGCGGCGGTCTTGATGAGTCCGGTCATCCAGGCGGGGCAGGTCATCGTCGCCATGCGGCCCAACTTGATGCCGGTGTTCCACTGCTGGCTGAAGGGCTGGAGATTGGCGGACTGGCCGGCGGCGGTGGCCTGGGCCGTGGCGGTGAAGAACTCCTTCACCTTCGGGTTGGAGTCCCCGATGTACTGGTCCTTGCCGTCGAAGAACCCGAACTCGGTCTGGTTCATCATCGCGGTGAAGATGTTGCCCGAACTGTCGAACCACGCCTTGTCCTTGACCTTGGCGCGGAACTTCTCCCCGGTGGCGAAGTACGCGTCCCAGGTCGGCCACAGGGCGGAGACCGCCGCACGGTCGGTGGGCAGCCCGGCCTTGGCGAAGAGGTCCTTGCGGTAGCAGACCGCGAGGCTGCCGACATCGGTGCCGTAGCCCATCACGAAGTCGGAGGTGCCCAGGGTGGCCTGCTGCCACTTCCAGTCGAGGTACTCGGCGCGGCGGTCGTTGGCGCCGTGGTCGGCGAGGTTGACGAACTTGTCCTTCACCGCACGGAACTTGGGGAGGTAGCCCTCCTCGATCGCCACGACGTCCGCGGCTCCGCTGCCGGAGGCCATCTGAGTCGACAGCTGGTTGTGGTGCTGGTCGAACTGGGAGATCCGCTCCTTGATCACCACGTTCGGGTGGGTGCTCCGGTACTCCTCGATCAGCGGCTTGTAGCCGAAGTCGCTGAAGGTCGCGACGGTCAGGGTGATCTTGCCGTCCGCCTCGGCGCCGCCCTGGCCGCCACAGGCGGAGAGGGCGACGAGCGACGCGGCGGCGGCGAGCGCGCCGAGGGTTCTGCGGGCACGGGTACGGCCCATGGTGATCCTCCGGGGAGAGGTCGACGGGTGAGTGCCACCAAGGTCGGGGACGACCGAAAACCCTGTCAAGGTTTTCGCGAAAACTACCGGCACAAGATCTTGATGATCAATCAAGCCTGCATCTGAGCTGCTGCATCGCGGCGAAACTTTTCGTAACGCCAAGGCCCTGACCTGCTCCTGCATACGAAAATCGCGCAGCCCGTTGACCGGCTTCCGCAGGGACCGCACCATGCGACCGCCGTCGGCTCTCCTGCCGCCGGAGCTCCCCTTCCCCCGACGCCGGAGGCTTCCGCATGCCCCGCCCCGCACCCCCACACAACCCCACGGACACCCCTCGCACCCGGCCCCTGCGACGCGCCCTCGCCGCAGGCGCCGCCGCCTTCACCGCCCTGCTGGCCTTCACCGCACTGCCCTCCGCCGCCGACGCCGCCACCACGGCGGCGACGCCGCCCGGACTCCCGCAGGCGGGCAAGGTCAGCCTCGTCCTGGGCCAGGACAGCGACACCCTGGGCGACTACCGCCGGGACGTCCTCGGCAACGCCTCCCTCGGCGCCCCCGCGCCCGGAGCGGTGACGCTCTACACCAACCTCGTCCTCGGCGGCTCACCCGCACCGCTCGCCGGCATGAACGGAGCGGTCGACTGGGGCGCCGGCACCGTGGACTTCGCCCGCACCCTCGCCGACTACCCCACCTCGTCGCTCGCCGTCGGCCTCTACCTCTCCGACACCACCTCCGGATGCTCCAACCAGCCCCTGCGCGCGATCATCGGCCGCCCGGACGCCGACGTCACCGCCGGCAACCCGAGCCTGATCACCCAGTACCGCGCCAAGGTCGACGAGATGATCAACCGCTTCAAGGCGTACGACCGGGACGTCCTGCTGCGCATCGGCTACGAGTTCGACGGTCCCTGGAACTGCTACAGCGCCGACTTCTACAAGGAGGCCTTCCGCTACATC
This sequence comes from Streptomyces sp. NPDC104202, assembly GCF_055584185.1. Classification (NCBI taxonomy): domain Bacteria; kingdom Bacillati; phylum Actinomycetota; class Actinomycetes; order Kitasatosporales; family Streptomycetaceae; genus Streptomyces; species Streptomyces sp. NPDC104202. The sequence continues at coordinate 239,956 of NZ_JBVJMN010000001.1, forward strand.
AAGGGCCGCATCGACGCCCTCGGCGCCACCCGCGTCGCCACCGTCTGGCAGAGCGCCGCCTGGCCGGTGAACACCCACCCGGACCACCCCGAGTGGAACTACGTCGTGACCGACCCCGCCCACCTGGACCGCTGGTACCCGGGCGACGCCTACGTGGACTGGGTCGGGCTCTCCTCGTTCTACAACGCACGCTCCGTGGCCACCCAGTGGGGCTGCGGCTCCTACGACACCGACCCCGTCGGCCTCCAGAACCGCATCCTCGACTTCGCCCGGGGCCACGGCAAGCCCGCCATGGTCGCCGAGGCCGCGCCGCAGGGCGCCCGGACCGGCGCCAGGACCACGAGCTGCATCTTCCGCAACAACCCCGCCCCCGCCGACGGGCAGGCGATCTGGAACGGCTGGCACGCCGGCTACTTCGACTGGATCGACCGCAACCGGGACGTCATCCGTGCGGCGGCCTACATCAACACGAACTGGGACTCCCAGACCCAGTGGCAGTGCGCGGGCGGCGCCCAGGCCGGCGGACCCGGCTGCGCCAACGGCAACTGGGGTGACTCCCGCGTCCAGGCCGACCCGACGGTCCTGAGCCGCTTCCTCGCCGAGATCAAGAAGTCGACGTGGACGAACGGGACCTCGGGCCCGACCCCGACCCCGATGCCCACCCCGACGCCCACGCCCACCCCCACGCCGACTTCCACGCCCACCCCCACCGCGGCCCCGAGCACGCCCGGCCAGCCGGGCTTCTCCCAGGGCGTCGCCGGCGGTTCCACGCCCACCGTGTGGTTCGCCCCCCAGGGATTCCAGGCGACCTTCGTCACCGTCCAGTACCGGGTGAACGGCGGCGACCCCCAGAACCACTTCCTCAGCTACGACTCCGCCGACCGGCGATGGGAACTCCCGGTCCAGCTCCCCGCCGGCGCGACCCTCACGTACTTCTTCCACTACCAGCCCACGACCCAGAGCAGTCAGCTGACCACGCCGACCTACACGTGGAAGGCCTCCTGACCCTCGGAACCGCCCGGGCGCCGCACTCCCCCGCCGCGGCGCCCGGGCCCGTACCGCCGGGCCCGCCTCCTCCCCGTACCGCCTGCCCCTCCCGGCCCCGACCTCCAGAAGAGAGCGGACACCATGCCGAGCACACGCCCCCTGAGGACCGCAGCACGGTTCCTCGCCACCGCGGCCCTCGCCGCACTCATGACCCTGCCGGGCAGCCCCGCCACCGCCCGTGCCGACGACACCGCCCGCGCCACGGCGGCGGCACCTCCGGAACTGCTCATCGGCCAGTCCACCCGGGCCGCCTGGGACGACTTCCAGAGCTTCGGCCAGAACGCCGACGGCGGCTCCGTCTACTACGAACTCCGCAGCGGGAACTGGGTCAACGACGCCCACCGCACCTACGCGACCATGCTCGCCCAGCAGGGCAAGACGATCCAGGTGGGCATCAGCTGGAAGGACAACCCGCCCGGCTTCACCGGCGGCGACGAGAACGCCAAGGCCGCCCGCTCCCGCGCCGTCACCGCGGAGATCGCCGCCGGAGGACACACCGCCTCCCTCGACCGGCTCCTTGCCTTCACCGACGCCTACCCCACCGCCCGCTTCAAGCTCCGCCTCGACTACGAGGTCAGCTCCTTCTACCACTGCACCGACGCGAGCTGCTCCTCGTACAAGAACGCCTTCAACCGCCTCGCCGCCTACCTCGACTCCCGCTCGGCCGCGCACAACCTGGAGTACGTCTTCCATCCCGTCCGCGGCGAGTTCGAGGCCATGTACCCCGGTGACGCCGCCGTCGACTGGATGGGCGTCTCCCTCTTCGCCCACGAGCTCTGCCTGCCGATCCACGACCGCGGCTACCTCTACAACGGCACTCCACCGCAGAACTACGACGTCAACGCCACCCAGTGCCGCAACGCCTACATCGGCACGGACAGCTACGGCAACCCCGCCGCGGTCTGGCGCAACTTCGACCACGACGGCAACGTCCTCAAGCTCGTGAAGTTCGCCCGCGACCACGCCAAGCCCGTCGTCCTGTCCGAGGCCGGCATGATGAACTTCACCGCCGACGGCGGCACCACCGACGGCCTGGAACCGCAGCGCGCCGACCAGTGGATCCAGCGCCTGTTCTCCCTCATCGACTACCAGGGCCCCATCCCCAACCTCCCCGGCGTCCACGACCTCCGCGGCGTCATCCGATCCGTCGTCTACATCGATCTCGACTTCCGCTACGGCTGGGACGGCATCGCCGACGGCACCTTCGACTTCCCCCCGGACACCGCCTGGTTCGTCGACGCCCGCCTCTCCCGCTACGGCGCCGCGAAGGCATCCTTCTGCCGCGGCCTGTCCTCCCACGGCTTCACGGCCCGCTGCCGCTGAGCCCCCGCCGCCGACCACCTACGGCCCCTGCCCGCACGCGGGTGGGGGCGCTCCTGCCTTCGAACAGCCCGCCGACCGTCAGGTCTAGGCTGTGACGGACAACGGTGGCGCCACCACCGGAAGCTGTTCGGCACCCGCCTCGGCCCACCATCCACTCCGGAGGAACCATGAAACGCGGTGAGGTCTGGTGGGTCGACTTCGACGAGCGGCGCCCGGTCGTGCTGCTGTCGGACGAGGAGGCATCCGGATTCCGGGTCATGCAGGTGGTCGAGCCCGCGGGAACCGACATCAGCGGCCTCGGAGTCGAGGTGGAGGTCGGCAGCTCGGACGGGATGCCCTTCGACGGCGTCCTGCGCTTCGCCTTCCCGCAGCCCGGATTCACACCCTGCACCTGGCTCACCACCGTGGCCCGCGACGACCTGGTCGAGCGGGCGGGGGTACTGCCCTCGGCGAAGCTGCACGAGGTGGACGAGGCCATCCGGGCCACCGGGCAGACCAGGGAAGGGGCCCCGATGACGGCCGTCAGGCTCCACGAGATCAGAGCGGCCCTCCGACGCGGGGAACTCGGCACGTGACGGAACGCGCCGACGCCCCGTCCCCTCCGGGATGGGGCGGCCCCACCCCACGAGGAGCACAGGCCCGTCGAGCAGGAGAAGGAACGGCCTCCCCGATACCCCCCTGAAGATCAGTTACGGGACAGCCTCAGCGGGAACACTCGTCACATGCGACTCACCCGAGAAGGAGCTGACCCGTCCCCCGCACAGGAGGGTCTTCGCCGCTACACCCTGTCGGCCGTGGCGGTGGCGGCAGCGGCGGCTGCTGGATCGATCGCGGTGGACCCGGACAGCAGGTGGTACCGGTCGCTCCGCCTGCCCGCATGGCAGCCACCCTCCTGGGCATTCGGCGCGGTGTGGACCCCGTTGTACGCGTCTCTGGCGTTCTCCGGCGGTCACGCCTTGGGCCGTACGGAAGGGCAGGACCGCCACCGACTCGTCGCGAGCCTGGCGACGAACCTCACGCTCAATGCCGGATGGAACTGGCTGTTCTTCCGGCTGCGAAATCCCCGGGCCGCCTTCGTGGGCACCGTGCTGCTGGACATCAGCAACGTGCAGTTGATCCGCGAAACGATGCGCAGTGACCGCGTGGCCGCCCGCGCCCTGCTCCCCTACGCCGCGTGGTGCATCTTCGCCACCGGACTGAACGCCTCCATCGCGCGCCGCAACCCCTCGTGACCAAAGCGCACCGTGCCCGCGGGCGACGCGCGTACCTACGGGCGAGGCCGGCGCACCGCGCCCGCTGTCGGTGATTCGGTGATTCGGTGATTCGGTGATTCGGTGATCAGGCGGTCCCGGTCCCGCGACCTCCCGAACCGGCCGCGTGCCAGCAGCCGTTGCCCGCCGTCGGACAGTCATGAGACGATCAAGGATCAACGGTCCGTCTCCCTTCGTTCGCGCTGCGCAGCACGGACGACGCGTGCGGGCCGTCGCCATGTGCACGGTCGTGAACGACTTTCGGGAACTATGCAGGGCAGGCATAGCTTGACGTACATGGGAGAGCCGGCTGAGGCCCGAGTCGACGAGGCGGGCAACGTGCTCGTCGCGCCGTCCACGTCGCGAGCGAGCGGATGGGTCCGGGACTTCTTCGGATCCGTGAGGGCGACGGAGGACCTTCTCTCCGGCGCGCTCGATCTCAGGCAGAAGACCGTCTATCTGTGTGGCGACATAGCAGGGATCAACGGAAGCCACCTCCACCCTGCGGACAGGGTCTTTGTCATCCGTGACCTGTCGCACGGTTATCGGCAGGAGGACCTGGACGCCTCCTGGTCTCTGGTCGACCTGGGCCGAGTCCCTCTCCGCGTCCACGGGCTCGGCGTGCACTACCGTCGGTTCTTCCCCGTCGAGGCGGGTCACTTCGGTCGGATCAACGCGGAGCACGCATTCCAGTCCCTCACGGAGTCCACCAAGAGCGGGACGGCTCATCGCAGGGGAATCTATCTGACGCCCGTCACGTCAGAGGGCGACGAGCTGCATTTTCGCCTGCTTCGGTGCTCCACGAATCTTTCCGGGCCGACGGAGGGCTTCGGTCCCACCGACCGGGACATCGTCGATGCGCTGAATCGTGAGGCCGCCACCGTCTTCCGGAACAGCGCGCCGTTGAATCACGTGCTCGCCCAGATCTACCACAACACCCTCGCCACGGCGGAACGCAAGCAGTCGAAGGCCAAGATCTCGGCTCACGCGGACAAGACGAAGGACATGCCGGTCAACGGCATCATGGCCTTCTGCACCTTCTACGAAGGGTTGGAAGAGCTCCAGCCGATGGCCGGCGATCCCTTCGGCCACGGCAAGAAGGGTGTCAGCGGGCTGACCACACTCCGCTTCCGTCTCAAGGACCCGGCAGCAGAGCTCGACGGGGTGGCGCTTCCCGCCCGGTTCACCGTGACGCTCCACCCCGGCTCCGTGTTCTTCATGCCACTTTCCACCAACCGCCTGTACACGCATGAGATCCGGCCCGGAGCGCTCGACGCGGATTCCCTCCCGACCCGCCTGGGATACGTCGTCCGCTGTTCGAGTACCGAAGCGGTGCACAAAGACGGCCGCACATTCCTCAAAAGAGCCGACGAACTGGTGGGGCTTGAGCCGCCCACCCCTGACGGCATGGACGAGCTGCGCAGGCTCTACGCCCAGGAGAACCGGACCTCGTCTTTCATCGATTACGGCGGCAGGTTCCTCTTCAGCATGAATACGGGAGACTACCGTGCCCCCGGAGTCTAGATCCTCGGAGCATTTCACCGCACACTCTCTTCCGATCGAGGGAAATCTCTTCGCGGAGCTCTCCGCGTCGGTGCTGATGGAAGAAATGGGAAAAGGCCGCCGCGGCGCCGTCCTGACCAAGGTGGACGAGTCGGGCGGCGTACCTCTCGTCCGCACCACCTCGCGGTACGGCAACCCCGCGCAGCCGTTCCGCGCGGTGCACGAGCGGCTGGCTCGACAGATCCAGTCGAGCGCCGCGCTCCCTCTCGGCTTCGACAACGCGCTCGTCGAGAGCTACACCCATGCCTACACCACCATGGGAAGCCACTCCGACCAGGCGCTCGATCTGGCGGACGACTCGTTCATCGCCGTGTTCTCCTGCTACCGGAATCCCGACGCGGGCGCACCGCGGAAGCTCGTCGTCGAACCCAAGGCAGCCGGTGGTGAGAAGTTCGAGATCCCGCTCGTCCACCACGGCGTGGTGACGTTCTCCGTCGATGCGAACCGTCGGTTCAAGCACAAGATCGTGTTGGACAAACCCGTCCCGGCGGAGGACAACCCGTGGTTCGGCGTGACGTTTCGTACGTCGAAGACGAGGATCCGTTTTCGTGACGGGGTGGCTTACCTCCCCCACGGCGCACGCCTGACAGCTGCCGACGAGGAGCAGGCGCGCGCGTTCTACCGACTACGGCGCCGCGAGAACAACGAGACGGACTTCGCCTACCCGGCCCTGACGTACACCATCAGCGAAAGCGACCTGCTGCCACCTGCCTGAGGGGGCGACCGGTTCGCTCGGCATCCACGACCGCCCGGTCCGAGGCGAAACTCTTCGAATTCGTGGCCCCGCGGCCGTTCGAAACAGGCCACGACGACGGCCCCACGCTGGAGAGCCGGCTGACCGAGCTCTGGTGCGGGGCACCGGCCCCCGACCGAGCAGTACTGTCCGGCGGCATCGGACTGGCCGTCGTCAACGCCTTGTCGAGCCGGCTGACGGCAGACGTGCGACGCGGCGGCGCCCGCTGGACGCTGGAGTACGAGCAAGGGGTGCCTGTCGGTGAGCCCGCCCGCACCGGGCCGGCCGACCCTCAGCGGCGGCACCCACGACCTCGGCTTCCGAGACGGTCTGGCGGTCGCGCTCACCGGCTACGCCCGGGAGCGACAGCTGCTCTCCCCGTCCGACCCCGACTTCACCCCCACCCGACTCGGCGCGGGCCTGACGGCGCTCGTGTCCGTCAAGCTCGACCGCCCCGAGTTCCAGGGCTCCATCCTCGATCGACTGAGCAACGATTCCGTCCGCACCTGCGTCGCCGAGGCCGTCCGAGAGCACCTGACCACCTGACTCCACGACAACCCGACGCAGGCCATACTCGTCCTCGCTCGGATCACGGCGGCCACCCACCACTGACGGCAGCGCACCGAACACACCGAAGCCCAGGCCGGACCGCTTCACCGGCCTGGGCTTCGGCGGCGCGGACACTCCCCACGCCCCGAGGCCGCACTGGCCCTCCATGGCTGCCGGTCGGTCCATGGCAAGAGGCCGGTGGCGCGACGACGGCGGGTGTTCGGGACTCCGCGTGGTCTGTCCGCGGTGTGGAGGCGGCGCCCTGGTGGTTCCTCGGCCCGGCATCCCTGAGCTCACGTCCTTCACCGAGCTCTTGTTCCAGCCTCGCCGTCTGGCCTGCGGAAGGTGCGGCGCCACCCCCGACCGGGAAGCCGAGGTACGGGGAGCCGGACTCGTCGGCGCGGTGTCGGGTGGTGGCCAGGAACCCTTCTGCCAGCGGCCCCTGTGGCTGCAGACCCGGTGTGACGGTCACATCCTGTGGGCCTGCACCCAGCAACACGTCGTCGAGGTGTCCGCCTATGTTGTCGCGGCTGCGGTGCCGCTGCCGGCTGCTTTGGATCTTGAGACCGGAAGCAGCCCATGGCAGGCTCCTGCCGCATGATCGACGAATGCGCGAAGGACAACCTGCACGGGAGGCTGCGGCGGGACCGTGAGGCGCTCCTGTGGAAGCTCGACGGCCTGTCCGCGTACGACGTCCGCCGGCCGCTGACGGCGACGGGGACGAACCTTCTCGGCTTGGTCAAGCACGTGGCCACCGTCGAGGCCAGGTACTTCGGAGAGGTCTTCGGCCGCCCTTCACCGGAGCCGCTCCCCCGGTGGCAGGACTCCGACGGCAGTGACATGTGGGCGGCCGAGGACGAGACCCGCGAGCAGATCATCGGGTTCTACCGGCGTACGTGGGAACACGCGGACGCGACGATCGACGCGCTTCCTCTCGACGCCCCCGGCCACGTGCCGTGGTGGCCCGAGCCTCATGCCGACACGAACCTGTTCGCCGTCATGGTCCACGTCCTCGGCGAGTCCGTCCGGCACACCGGACAGGCCGACATCCTGCGCGAGAACCTCGACGGCCGGACGGGGCTGCGTGCGGAACACGAGAAGGAGGTCGACGAGGAAGCCCGTGCGGCCCATTGGGCGCGGATCGAGCAGGCCGCCAGGTCGGCCGCGTCGATGGAGGCATGCACCTCGTCACGCAATGATCCTCGCGGTGCGTGAGACCTTCTGAGCGGACGTATCCGCTCATGGACGGTCCGCCTTGGTGGGAGCCCACCGGATCCAGTGGTCCAGCCCGTCGACGCGGTAACGGGCGGGGAAGATGGGGGTGTGAACATCACAGAGGCTGTCGCGGAGATCCGGGACACGCGTGCCATGCCGGGGCTGTCCCTGGCCTGGCAGTGGTCGCCCATGTCGCGGTTCGTGTTCTCGCTGGCGATGGATCCTGATGGACGTTGGGCCTATCAGATGAACATGCTCGATGAGCACGACGACGGGTTGGCCGGGGCCGTCCTGGGGTTTGCCCGGGATCGTCAGTTGGGTCGGGGCAGCGGGGCGCGGGCCTTCACGGTGTTGCCGGGCTTCGCGTACGGGGACTACGCCTTCGACGCGGTGGTCGCGGCGGCGCCGGCCGTGCACGGGTATCACGTGGGGCGGAACGAGGAGCTGAACGAGGTCGTCTCGGCTGTCTTTCCGGCCTATCGGTGCGAGATCCGCGGGGATGAGCCGCTGAAGGAGGCGGCGATGCGGTTCACGAGGATGCTGCGGCCGTCTCGCGTGTCGCGGCAGCCGGTTCCGTACCTGCGGATGAGGTACGAGAACACGCGGACGAGGGGCGGGAGCGTCGGGAGGTCGCTTGGGTTCGCGACGCCGGATGTGCTGGTACGGGAGCTCGGACTGCTGGAGGGGGCTGCGGGGAGTTTCGTGGAGTTCGAGAATCTCGGCGGCCAGGTGTGGCGGGTCGAGTGGGACGGCGCCTGGCTCGTGAACGGCCGGTCGCAGGAGCTACCACTGTCGGAGGAGTGGGTGTGGGAGGTCTTGGGATGGCCGCAGGGCGCGTCCGAGACGGGACTCGCCGGGTAGTTCGGGCAGTTCTCGGCCGGATCTCGCAGGGGGTGCCCGGGTCCGGTGGCCGCGCCGCCGGCGGCCTGGGGTGGGCCGGCGGTGGCGCGGCCTGATCCTCGGCGCTGAGGTCACCGACGTCACGGAGGGGCGGACCGTCGGGGTGGGGACGGACGCAGCACCCCCTGCGTCAGACACGCCGTCGGCGGGGCCGTCGCCGAACTGGGGGACGAAGACAGTCCGTCGGTCCGCGCCTGCGGCAGGGACGCCGGCTCCTCTCCCCGGGGAGACCGGTTGTCGGTTGCGATGCCGACGGGATTCGAACCCGCGAGACAGTCGGGGGCAGGGCCGCCCCGTTTCCGTCACCCGCCGCGGGAGGGGCCTCTCCCGCGGCGGTCGCATTGGACCGCTCTGCCACGGCACGCAACCTGCGGGGCCACGCGTAGCCCCGGTCCGGATCAGGGTAGTGACATCGTCCGCCGCCGACGACTTCTTTCCTCTGCCGCCGGCCACTCTGGCGTCAACGCTGCTCGGGGAAAAGACCGTTGAGCTCGCCGAACGGGATAGACGCGACCAGAGAGTCGTAGCCGCCGGTCCCGTGGAGGTCCTGCACGGCGCGACGGACGGCGGCGTAGGCGCTCTGGGCCACGCCGGAGCCGAGGCTGACGCGGGCGACGCCGAGGCGGGACAGTGCGGCGATGTCCGGTGCGCCGGGTCCGGCCATGGCGTTCAGCGGCACGGGGATACCGGAGGCCAGTTCCGCGAGGGTGGCGGGGTCGGTGACGCCGGGGACGAAGATGCCGTCGGCACCGGATTCGACGTACAGGCGGGCCCGCTCCAGGGTGTCCTTCAGGCGGGTGGCCGGGTCGCCGAGGCCGAACAGGTACGTGTCCGTGCGGGCGTTGACGAAGAGCGGGACGCCCTCTCGCTCGGCCACGGTACGGGCTGCCGCCAGCCGTGCCGCGAGTTGCGCGGGGGGTCGGGTGCCGTCCTCGACGTTGATGCCGACGGCGCCTGCCGCCAGGATCCGGGCGACCGTGTCGGAGACGCCGGCCACGTCCTGCCCGTACCCGCCCTCGATGTCGGCGGAGACCGGGACGTCGACGGCGGCGACGATGCGGGCGACCACATCGACCACGCGGTCGGGCGAGACGGCCTCGCCGTCCGGATGGCCGAGGGACCAGGAGATCCCGGAGCTCGTGGTGGCGATCGCGGGTGCCCCCGCGGCCTCGACCACGCGGGCGCCGGCCACGTCCCAGACATTGGCGAGCGCGAGGGGGCTCGCAGGGTCGTGGAGGGAGCGGAAGAGCCGGGCCTCGTCCGGACGGGTGTCGTGCAGGCGCTTGGTGATCATGCGGACAGCCAATCAACCTCGCGCACGCGCCGTCTGGCAGGAATTCGACATCGACGTCATCCATCGTCCGTCGTTCCGCCCTGGCCCCACAGGCCAGTCCCGTCCCGCGACGCATCGGATACGAGGCGGCCTGCGGCGTCGGCCGTCATCGCGGCGGTCGGTGCGCGTCCAGCAGACTCAGGACGGCCTGCTCGTGGACGGCGTAGACGGTGGGCAGTTCGGCGAGGGAGGCGCGCTCGTCGATTCCGTGCAGACCTTCGTACGGGACGCCGAAACCGGCCGTGGCGGGGATGCCGTGGCCGGCGAGGAGGTTTCCGATGTTCGACGGGCCCGCGGTCTTCGCGTGGACCTTCAGGCCCGCGCCCCTGGCCGCCGCCAGCAGCGCCGCGGCGGGCTGCTCGTGCTCCGACAGCCGGAACGGCGGCCAGGCGGCGACCTCGGTGACCTCGGTCGGCACGCCGACGGGCAGTGCGGCGTCGACCTCGGCCACCGCGTGGCGCACCAGCCTCTCGGCGCCGCTCGCGTCGAAGGACGGGGTGGTGCGGACGTCGACGTTGATGTCGACCCGGTCAGGGGTGACGGAGAAGCCTTCCCCGCCGTGGAAGGCGGTGACGGTCAGCTTCGGCCCCAGGGGGAAGCCGGAGTCGTCCCGTCCGGGGAGCTCGGCCGTGTCGAGGAGCCGCACCAGATGGGCAGCGCGGGTGATGGCGCCGGTGACGGAGCGGCGGGACCCCGAATGTCCGGACGGCGCGTGCACGCTGATCGTGGCCCGCCACAGACCGCGGCCGCCGACGACCACGTCGTCGATGCCGGGATAGCCGATGACGACCCCGGCCGGGCGGACGGCCGTCGGGTCGTCCAGGTAGGCGCGGGCGCCCCCGAAGTTCCCGGTGTGCTCGTCGACGTCCAGGAGTACGGCCAGACCGCCCGCGCACGCGGGGGCCCGCGCGGCGATGCCCGCCGCGATGTGGCAGAACACGGCGGCCGCGAGCTTCGAGTCCGCCGCGCCGCGGCCGAGCAGCCAGCCGTCCCGTACGTCTCCGGAGTCGGGCGGGAACGACCAGCGGGCGGTGTCGCCGTAGGGGGCCGTGTCCACGCAGGCGTCCAGGGCCCACCACGGGCCCGGCCGGCCTCCGGCGATCTCCACCAGGAGCCCGACCGGCTCTCCGGCCCCGTCGCGCAGCCGGCGGTGCGGCAGGCGCCTCGCCGAGAGCCACTCTTCGAGGACGCCGAGGACGGGGCCGTACAGGTCGATCCCGCCGCGGCTCGGCCGCCTGACCAGCCGCTGCGCGAGCTCCACCACGGACGCCATGGTCGCGGAGGTCACCCCCACGGAGCGCGCCCACCCGTCGCGCGCGGCGCTCGCGCCGTCCCGCCCCATGCTTCCCGCCTCCCCGACGGCCCGCCGCCGTTCGGCGCCCCTTCGGTCCTACAACGGGCCGGCGCCGCCGGTGTGACCGTAGTACGAGGCCACCCGGTCGCGGTACGCGATCTCGTCGAGGTCCTTCTCCCGGTGGAACTCGGGCGCGTTCTTGATCTGGTCCTTGGTCAGGTCCAGATGGATCCTCTCGCCCTCCGCGTCGATGCGCGAGATCGTGTTCGCGGGCAGGAGGACCTCCTTCCCGAAGATCCACACACCGGTGTCGACCACGAGGTAGGAGTCGTCCACCTCCTCGGAGTGCTTGTCGACCTTGCCGATGCCGCCGTCGACCGCCTCGACCTTGTACCCGGTGAGGTCCGTGCCCACGGCGTAGTTGAAGGACGGCCGGTAATTCCACGCGTGCTCAGTCACGAACGAACAACTCCTGATCCGTTGCGTCCGACGGCCCCGTCGAGGACGACGCCTGCCGGAGCGAATCCCCCCATGAGGGACTCTTCGTATCAACCTTCGGGATACGGGTGCCCCGGTGCGTCACTCGTACACCTGGACACCCAGGGCGCACGGCTGCCTCGTCGCCGGCGCCGTTCCCGGCGGACCCCCAGCCGTGGGGCGGGCTGCTGCGCTAGCCTCGGGGGTCAGCCGACCAGCGAGGGGCCGTGATGGCGCACCTGACCTTCAACGAGGCCGAGCAGCGCGAACTTCGCGACGCCGCGCGCGCCGAGTCCCCCGGCCGTCCGGCGCTCGCCCACGTCCTGGACGGCCTCGCGGCCCACGGCATCGACCTCGACCGCTGCCGGGACTGGGAGGACATCCGCGCCGAGAAGGGCCTGCCGGATCAGGAGGAAGCCGGCGAGGCGCCCTGAGCTCCTCGACGGTTGCTCGCGGGCTCCTCGACGACTTCTCGGCGGAGATCGCGTACGGGACGACCGGGGCGATGCGCCGTGGGGTGCGGTCCCGCAGTCCCCGCTCTCGCCCGGGTTCCCACCCCGCACGCAGTGTCGAACTAGTCTTCGGATCATGGCTTTGCGACCTGACGAGTTCTACGACCACGCACGTTCCGCCGCCGACGACGAGCAGCGGCTTCCTCTCGCGCGCATGACGGGCTGGAGCATCAGCCCCTTCGAACCGGACGGATTGCGCGTCTCACCCCTGCGGCCCCCGGTGCTCCCCGAGCCGCCGCGCCACGGCGAGGACCCGTCGGACTGCGCGTCGTGCAGGGAGCGGGGCGAGGGCATCTGGTTCAACGACAACTGGCGGCTCACCCGGATCCCGGGCGTCGGCGTTCCCCTGGTGCTCATGCTGCATCCGGTCGAGCACCACGACATGGACGACCTCCCCGACGACCTGGCGGCCGAACTGGGCGTCCTCTCCGCTCACCTGGTCCGCCACATCCAGGCCCTGCCCCACATCTCGCGCGCCCACGTCTACCGCATCGGGGACGGCGGCGCCCACCTCCACATCTGGTTCTTCGCCCGCCCCGAGGGACAGGCCCAGCTGTACGGATCGTGGCTGCCCGTCTGGGACGACCTGCTGCCGGAGTACCCCGCGCACGTGGCCGAGGCGGACGCGGCGATCGTGGCGGACGCGCTGGTCGCCTCCGCAGGGGGACGGCGCTCGGCGGAGGAGGTGCGGGCGGACGCCTGACCGGTCGGCGGGCACGTCGCTCGCGGTCGCTCGGGGTGCGACGACGTGGGGGCAGCGGCTCCGGCCGGCGCCCCTCCTTCCCGACCGGGAGCACGGGCACGGCGCTCGCGAAAAACCCTTTGGCGGAGCACCGTGGCCACTGCTAGGTTGCCCGTGACCGTGCGAGAGAACGAGGAGGTGGTACCCGTGAACGCAGTTTCGACATGGGTGCTCCTCTCCGAGGTCACGGTCGGGCGGTAGGTCGCCCGGGAGCGCCGTTCCTGAGCACTCCCGAAAGGCACGACCATGGCCCTTCAGTTCACTTCCGAGCAGCGCATCGACGACGACGTCGTCGAGCGCGCCTTCACGCTCGGCGAGATCCCCGGCATCCTGTGGACGCCCGCCTCCACGGCCGCCGACGCGTCCACACCTCTGATCCTCATCGGCCACCCGCCCCTCGGCCTGGGCCGGATGTACCCGCGGCTCGCGGGACGGGCGCGGTACTACGCGGCGGAGTACGGCTTCGCCTCGGCCACCATCGAACTCCCCGGAAGCGGCGATCGGCCCCGCTGGGCCGCCGCCGACGCGGCCCGGGCAGACCTGCGTCGGGCGATGGAGGCCGGCGAGCGGGTGACCGGCGAGATCGTCGACGCCCTCGTCCTCCCGCTGGTCGAGCGGGCCGTACCGGAGTGGCAGGCGGCGCTGGACGCGCTGCTGGCGCTGCCCGGGATCGACGGCCCGGTCGGGTACGAGGGCGGTGTGATCTCCATCGGCGTGCGCCTCGCGGTGGTGGAGCCCCGCATCGTCGCCGCCGGTCTCTTCGCCGGCAGCCTCGTGCCCGCCGTCATGTTCGAGGAGGCCCGCCGGGTCACCCTTCCCCTGCACGTCCTCCTCCAGTGGGACGACGAGGGCAACGACCGACAGGCCGCCCTGGACCTCTTCGACGCCTTCGGGTCCAAGGAGAAGACCCTGCACGCCAACATGGGCGGGCACACCGGCGTACCGCAGTTCGAACTCGATCCCGGGGCCCGGTTCTTCGCCAGGCACCTGAGGTAGGACGTGCGGTGACCGGTCGGCACGGGGGACGGCGAGCGGGGCGGCCGGACGGCCGCCCGGCCCCTGCGACCGGCCGCCGACCGTGAGGCCCAGGCCCAGGTCCGGGCCCAGGCCCAGGTCCGGGTCCGGGTCCGGGTCCGGGTCCGGGTCGGTGGTCACGGGTCGCGGGTCGCGCGCCGGTCACCGGTCGCGGATCACGGGTCGCGGGTCGGTGGCGCGGTGCGGCCATCGGTCTCCCGGCCCCTGTCGACTCGGCAGGGGCCGGGAAGCCATGGCAGGCCGTCGCCGGCCGGACGTGGGGGGCACGACGTGCGCCACCTCCCCCGCGCCCGGCGGCGGGTTCAGGCGAGGCCGTCCCAGCCCCAGCGGGGCGTGGGGCCGGGCTCGCCGAGGTCCGTGCCGGGAGCGGAGGCGGAGACGTCCCGGGCGATGCGCGTGCCCCAGTCGAAGTACTCGACGACCCGGCGGCGCAGCAGGGCGTCGTCCGGGAGCTCCTTCTCCACGGCGGCCGTCATCAGCTCCATCCAGCGCAGCCGCTGTTCCTCGGTGATGGCGAGCCCGAGGTGGGCGCGGAGGAGGGCTTGGTGGCCGCCGTGTTCCTTCGTGAAGTCGGCCGGGCCCGAGAAGACCTCGGCGAGCCATACGGCCACGTGCTGCGCGTGGGTGGCCGTGAAGTCGCGGAAGACGGGTGCGAGGAGGGGGTCGGCCAGCACTTCCTCGTAGAACGTCTCGGAGAGTCGGCGCAGGGCGTCCGCGCCGCCCACGGCCTCGTACAGGGTGTCGGTGTGTTCGGCGCTCATGGAGGGCCTCCGCGATCCGGTATGTGTCGCTCTCAGCTTTCACTCAACAGCGCCGGTGTCCAAGGATGTTCGCTCTCGGCGGGGCGCGTGCCGTCACGGTCGGGAGTCGGGCGGGTGGGGAGGTGTAGTGGTCTCCGTCGCGGTTCCGCATATGCCACGGGCTGGTTCGTGCACGCCTCTGGCGTACCCGTGCGCTGGAGTGGCAGGGTGAACCGCATGCGGCTCCCCGCCCTCACCCCCGCGGGCCAAGCCGCCGGCCCCGCCCTCCCACGCCCGCGAGGGCGGGGCCGCGCCCGCCTCCCGGCTCCCCACGGGAGGCTTCAGGCGCGCGGACGACAGTCCGTGGCCCCCGGGGGCATCACGTTGGCCAGGGCCGGCCGTTCCGGGTGGGCCGTAGGCTGCGGACCCATGGAATCCCTGATCGCCGCCCTGCACGCACAGGACGAGGCCGCCCGCTTCCTGGCCTGGCCGGGTGACTTCGACCTGGCCCGAGGCGACCACGTCGAGGAGGTGCACCTCGCGTCCGGCGAGGCACTGGAAGGCTTCGCCGGCGACGGCGCCGGGGGCACGTACTTCTTCTGCGGCACGGGTGGCGAGGAACGGCCCGTCCTGTACGCCGACTCCGAGGGCGGCGCGGCGCTGGTCGCGATCGGCCTGCCCGAACTCCTCGGACTGCTGCTGGTCGCCCCGTGGTGGCGGGACTGCCGGGTGTTCACGGAGGAGGAGGGCCGCGGGCTCGCCGCCGCGTACCTCGCGGACATGCCGGACCTGGTGGCCCGCAGGGACCGCGCCGCCGCAGTGCTCGGCCTCGACCTGCCGGGGCAGGGCGAGGCCCTGGCCCGGCTGCGCGAGGTCGCCGTCGGGCGCGGCGAGGAGTTCGTGCTCGTCTTCACGCCCGAGGGAACCCCGTACGAGGCGCTCATCGACGAATGATCACGAAGGCCGGTGGTGCGAAGGCGCCGACCGTTCACCTCGCCGGCCTCCCCGAGCCGCCTCGGTCACGCACCGAGGTCACGCACCGAGGTCACGCACCCAGACGCTGCCGCGGCCCGCGTCCGTGGTCGCGGCGGCGGCGCGGCCGGGCAGATCCTCCCAAGGGCGCGGGGCCAGGACCGGTACGCCGACCGCCCGTGCCCGGGCGGCGAGCAGGCGACCGTACAGGACGCCCGCGCGGGCCCGGTGCCGCTGGGGCCCGGCCTCCGGCTCCCGGCGCAGGTAGTTGGCGGTCACCTGGTCCTCGTCGTCCTCGTGGAGGAAGACGGCCCGGACCGGGCCGCCCGGGGTCGCCACCTCGGGCAGTACGTAGTCGCCTTCGAGGATCACCGGGGTGTCGGTGCCCACGTGGTTGGCCACCACCGCCTCGATCGCCGGGGCCAGCGCCCGGGCGATCTCGATCTGCCGCTCGGCCACCGATTCCGCCGACCGGTGCGCGGCCTCGGGGTGGGTGCGCCAGTAGTGCACCTCCGGCAGGTGCTCGGGGCTGGTCACGGCGAGGAGCGCCTCCACGATGTCGTCGACCTCGACGACCGGGACGCCGTACCGCCGCGCCAACGCCCGGGCGGCACCCGTCTTCCCCATCCCCGACGCGCCGCCCACGACGAGCACCCGCCAGTCGGGCCGCTCCCGCACCTCACCCGTACCGCTGTCCGTATCGTCGCCCGTACCGCTTCCCGTGCTGATCACACGGGCAGCGTAGTGCGGTGACGATCTTGACAGGGCCGCAAGGGATGCGCACCGGCGTTCCTCTCCGGCTGTGACCACACAGCCGGGGCCACGGTTTCAGAGGGCCGGCCGATGCTCGACGGATTCTGTCGGCGCGTCACCAGCGGTCGCGTGCTCGTCAGTGCCGGTCGTCCGGGGAGACGTACCCACGGAACGACGGGGGTGCGGTGCTCTCGGGCTCAGCAGGCGGCACGGCGACGAGGACCGTCCGGCAGCGGAAAGCAATGAGGAGCGCGACGGCCACCAGGACGGCGGAGGACCAGAGCGGCCCCGTGGTCCCGGCGGTCGTGGACAAGGCGGTTGCGGCGAGGAGGGGACCGGTGGCCGCACCGATGTTGAGGGCCGCGGTCGCGAAGGATCCGGCCAGGGTGGGGGCTGCGCCGGCTTCGTGGAGGACCCGTGTGACGAGCGTGGTGCCCAGGCCGAAGGAGAGGGCACCCTGCACGCACAGCAGCGTGAGGAGGGCGACCGGCTCCTTCGCCAGCAGGGCCAGGGCGGGCCAGCCGATGAGCAGCAGCGGGCCGCCGCACGCGATGACCAGGCCGGGGCGTCGGTCGGACAGCCGGCCGGCGACGGTGACGCCGATGAGGGAACCGGTGCCGAAGAGCACCAGGGCGACCGGGATCCAGGACGCGCTCAGCCCGGCGGTGTCGGTGACCACGGGCGCGAGGTAGGTGAGGCTTCCGAAGGTCGCCGCGTTCACCAGGGCGCACAGGAGGAGCGCCAGGAGCAGCCGTGGCCTGGTGAGCTGGGCGACTTCCGTGCCCAAGGGGGCTTCGCAGAGCGGTCCTCGCGTCCTGTCCCCCGCGGGCAATCCCTTCAGGATGCCGAGGGCCGCGGGCAGGCAGAGTGCGGCGACGGCCCAGAACGTGGCCCGCCAGCCGTGGGTCGTGCCGAACGCCGCGCCGGCGGGGACACCGACGATCATGGCCGCCGTCGTGCCCGACAGCAGGACCGCCAGGGCGCGCCCCTTCCTGTCGGGCGGAACCATCGTGGCGGCGACGGTCAGAGCGAGGGCGAGGAAGCCGGCGTTCGCGAGGGCGGCGAGTGCCCGTGTGCCGAGCAGCACCGGGAAGCTCGTCGTGGCGGCGCCCACGGCGTGGGCCGTCGCGAAGGCGACGGTGAAGCCGAGGAGGGCGGTGCGCCTGGGCCACGTGCGGGCGAAAGCGGCCACCAGGGGAGCGCCGACGACCATGCCGAAGGCGTAGGCCGAGGTGAGGAGGCCGGCGGAACCGACGGTGACGTCGAGGTCCGAGGCGATGTCCGGCAGGAGGCCGGCGAGCATGAACTCCGAGGTGCCCATGGCGAAGACCGCCAGGGCAAGCAGGTACAGGGGAAGTGGCATCGAGTGGCTCCGGGGTGAGGAGAGGCACGAGGAGGTCGTCGTCTCGTCACCGCGGTCGGCCCCGTGGACCGCCCGCTTCCCACCGCGGAGGCGGGGGGGAGGGCGGGATTACGTACTCAGTGGGTCAGGGGGCTGACGGCGTGACCGAAAGCCCCCACCCTGTCTGACTCAGGACTCGGCATGCCCCGCACGCTACCCGACCGTCGACGGTTCGGGCGCCTCGGTTTCGGGGCGCAGGCGTTCCCGCCGGGGGCGGTGATCGCGGCGGCTCGGGTGCCCGGGGACCTCGGCGGGTGCGCCCGGAGTCGGGCGGAGTCCACGAGGGCGGGCGGGCTTCGGGGCGTGGAGGCCGGTCGGGCCCGGGTGGGGGCCGTTCGGCCCTCGCGGGGCGGCGGTGGGGCGACGACGGTGGAGGGAAGCAGGTGGGCGGGGCTGGGGAGCCGGGACAGGAGGAGCGGCGATGAAACAGCTGAAGGTCGGGGGCCTGATGAGCGGGCCCGTCGTCTCGGCCGCTCCCGCGGCCTCGTTCAAGGACGTGGCGAAGGTGCTGGCCGAGTACGACATCACCGGGGTGCCGGTGGTGGACGAGGACGACCGGGTGCTGGGGGTCGTGTCCGAGACGGATCTCCTGGCCCACCGCGAGCGGACCGCGCGGGAGCTGATGACCGCGCCGGCGGTCGTGGTCCACGCCGAGCAGTCGGTGGCGGACGCGGCGCGGCTGATGGTGCGGCGCGGGGTGGAGCGGCTGCCGGTGCTCGACGAGGAGGAGCGGTTGGTGGGGATCGTGACCCGTCGGGATCTGCTCTGTGTGTTCCTGCGGCCGGACGCGGAGATCCGGCAGCGCGTCCGCGAGGACGTCCTGGTGGACGTCATGGGTCTGGACCCCGACGGGGTGGACGTGCACGTTCTGGACGGGGTGGTGAGTCTGGAGGGCCGGCTCCGGCGGCGCAGCCAGGCCCGGATGCTCGTCGGTCTCGCGGAACGCGTCGACGGCGTCGTGGCGGTGGTGGACCGGCTCTCCGTGCGGGAGGACGACACCCTGGTCAAGGGCGGGGCCCGTCGTGGCCACGCCGTCCTCGAGTGAAGCGCACACGGTCGGGAGGAAACGTGACCACCATGACTCCGCACCGGGCGCTCGTGGCGTCGCTGGTCGGGGAAGCCGTGACCGCGCCGTCGATGCACAACGCGCAGCCGTGGCGGTTCGTCCACCGGGAGGGCGGTGAGGTCGTCGCGCTGTACGGCGACCCTTCGCGCGAGATGCCGCGCGAGGACCCCGACCACCGGGCCCTGCACCTCGGGTGCGGAGCCGCCCTGTTCAACCTGCGGGTCGCCGCCGCCCACCGCGGCTGGAACGCCGTTCCGCGGCTGTTGCCGACGCGGGGGGACCCGTGGCACTTCGCCGACGTGCGTCTCGGCCGCACGGCCGTCGAGGACGAGGGCCTGGCCGAGCTGTGGCCGGTCCTGCGGAGGCGGCACACCAGCCGGTTCCCCTTCACCGAGGAGCGGATTCCCGTCGAGATCCTGGACGGCCTGAGCGCCGCCGCCGTCCTGGAGGGCTGTCGGCTGGGTGTGCCGGGGGCCTGGCACACCGACACGGTGATGGGCCTGGTGCGCGCCTCGGAGATGTTCGAGTCGGCGGACGCGTCGGTGCGTGCGGAGATCGCCCGGTGGGTGCGGACGGGCGCGGCGGGTGAGGGTGGTGCCGCCGAGGGGATTCCCTCGTACGCCCTGGGACCGCGCCAGTACGACGTGACCTCGCCGGTGCGCGACTTCGACGCGACGCGCCGCGTGGACGACCGGTCGTCGGCCCGCTTCGAGAAGCGCCCCCAGATAGCTCTGCTCGGCACGGCCGAGGACACACCGGCCGACTGGCTGAGGGCGGGGCAGGCGATGGAGCGCGTCCTGCTGCGGGCGACGCTCGACGGCCTCGCCACCTCCCTCATGTCCCAGCTCCTGGAGTGGCCGGAGCTCCGCTCCGACGCGCGTGATCCGCTGTCCACGACCGGCTTCCTGCACATGGTGCTCCGCCTGGGCTACGGGCCGGGCGGCAGCGCCACCCCGCGTCGGCCGGTCTCCGAGGTGCTGTCCTTCGTCTGAGGCCGTCGCAGTCCGCCTTGTCCTTCGTCTGAGGCCGTCGCAGTCCGCCCTGTCCTTCGTCTGAGGCCGTCGCAGTCCGCCTGTGGGCGCCGGACCGGGATCGCGTCCGCCTGCACGCGTCCGGCCCGTGCCACGTCAGAGCCGGAACCAGCGTTCCTCCCCCGGTGCGACGGTGCGGCGTCGTTCGCCGGGAAGCACGACGGTCAGCGGACCGGTGGAGGTGGCGGGGACGTGGATGGCCAGGCGGCCGGGGAGGACGCGGAGGCGTACGCCGTGGTGGCCGCCGGCGCAGAGGGTGAAGGCGAACCGCGGGAGTTGCCGGAGGGCGACGGGGGCCACCCGGAGCCCCTCGGGGCCGGCGCGGAGGCCGGTGATCCCGCGTTCGACGAGGTCGATCGTGCCGGCCATGGCGCCGAGGTGGATGCCCTCGGCGGTCGTGCCGCCCTGGACGTCGGCGACGTCGGCGACGAGTGCCTCCTCGCAGTACCGCCAGGCGTCGGGGCCTTTCTGCCGGGCGAGGATCCAGCCGTGGACGAGGCTGCTGAGCGTCGAACCGTGGCTGGTGCGCAGCAGGTAGTAGGCGACGGTGGCGCGCCAGACGTCGTCGTCGAGCCGGTGTCCGAGGCGGGTGAAGAGCGCGGAGAGTTCGTCGGGCCGGAAGAGGTGTCCGAGCATGAGGGTGTCGGCCTGTTTGGACGCCTGGTAGCGGTTGACCGTGTCGCCCTCGGCCTCCAGGATCCGGTCGAGCCTGCGGATGTCGCCGTAGCGGGCCCGGTACGCCTCCCAGTCGAGCTCGGCGAGGTCGCCGTAGCCGGCGAACTGGCTCGGCACGCCCTGGTGGAAGGGGATGTGCAGCCGTCGGGAGACGTCCTCCCAGCGGGCGAGTTCCGTGTCGTCGAGGGAGAGCGCGTCGCGCAGGTGCGACCGTCGGGCGGCCGGCAGGTCGTCCACGAGGTCGAGGCCGCGGGCGAGCACCCAGGCGGCGGTCGCGTTGGTGTAGGTGTTGTCGTCGATGCCGGGTGCGTCCCGGTCGGGGTAGGCGTCGTGGTACTCGTCGGGGCCGACGACTCCGCGGATGCGGTAGCGCCGGAGGGAGGGGTCGTAGGAGGCGGCACCCGCCCAGTACCGCGCGACCTCCAGGAGGATCTCGGCGCCCTCGGAGTGCAGGAACGCGCGGTCGCCGGTGGATTCGGCGTGGCGCCACACGTTGTAGGCGATGGCGGAGCCGACGTGGCGCTGGAGCCGGGAGTTGTCGGGGAGCCAGCGGCCGGAGCGCGGGTTGAGGTGGAGCTCCTGGGTCTCCTCGCGGCCCGAACTCGCGCTCTGCCAGGGGTACATGGCGCCGGTCGCGCCGGCTCGTCGTGCCGCCTCGCGGGCCGCGGGCAGGCGGCGGTGGCGGTAGAGCAGGAGGGATCGGGCGGTCTCGGGGAAGTGGAGGTCGAGGTAGGGCAGCACGAAGAGTTCGTCCCAGAAGACGTGGCCCCGGTACGCCTCGCCGTGGAGCCCCCGTGCGGGGACGCCGACGTCGAGTGCGGCCGTGTGGGGGGAGAGCGTCTGCAGCAGGTGGAAGAGGTGCAGGCGCAGGATGCGCCCCGCCTCTCCCGGGACGTGCAACTCGCCCTGCTGCCAGAGCCTTTGCCACGCGGCCCGGTGGGCCGCGACGAGCCTGGGGAAGGGCGGGGCGTCCGCGGCCTCGGCGCAGGCCCTCCGTCGGGGGTCGCGCTCGACGGGGTCCGTCGACACGTGCAGCACGAGGGTCTTCTCGACGCTCGCGGACCGGCGGGCGCCGACGGGGAGTCGGTAGGTCTGGACGGTGCCGGTGCCCGTCGCGGCCTCGTGGGCGATGGTGGCGGGCCGGGTGGCCGTGCGGACGGCCAGGGCGATCCCGAAGCCGGGGTCGGTGGTGCGGCAGCCGAGCCAGGCGACGCCGTCCGGGGCGAACCCGGTCCGGTGGTCGGTGAGGTGGCGCCCTTCGAGGTGTCGGTAGCGCTCCACCCCGGCGTTGGTGACGCTTCCGTCGAGGACGGATTCCACTTCGACGGCGCCGCTCCAGCCGTAGGCGCGGAACAGCGTGCTCTGGGCCGCGAGCGTGGCGTCGCCCATGTGCACGATCCGGAGGTGGCTCACCCGGAGTCCCCGGCCGCGGTCGTCCTGGAAGAAGAGGTGCCGGACGAGTACTCCGCCGCGCAGGTCGAGGCGGACGCCGGAGTGGCGCAGTTCAGGGGAGTCGGGGGTCAGCCACTCCCCGGGCGGCCCGCCGTCGGGGAGGCGCCGGTACCGCAGCCGGGTCCAGTCGGGGAGGTTGACGAGGTCCTCGTTCTCGACCTGTGTGCCGGCGACGGCGGAGGTGCGCCGGTCGTAGCAGCCGGCCAGGTAGGTGCCCGGGTAGTGGGAGGGGCCGGCGGCGCACTCGGGGCTGGAGCCGCGGGTGGCGAAGCGGCCGTTGCCGAGGGTGCAGAGGGCCTCGACCAGCCGTTCGCGGTCGGCGGCGTAGGCGTCGTACGTCCAGGTCCAGGCACCCGTCATGCCGCGTCGCCCCGCAGGTGCCGGACCAGCGCCCGCAGATCGGTGACGGTGAGGTCGGCGCCCTGGTCGCGGAGCGGTCCGGTCGCGCTCCGGTCCGGGGTGCGGTCGACACCGACGACGAGGCCGAACCGCCCGCGCCGGGCCGCCCTGACGCCGGCGAGCGCGTCCTCGACGACGGCCGTGCCGCCCGGATCGTGCCCGAGGAGGGCGGCGGCGTGCAGGAACAGCGCCGGGTCGGGCTTCCCGGCGAGGCCGAGCCGGGCGATGTCCTCGCCGTCCACGATCGCGGTGAGGAGCCCCGCGAGGCCGGAGGCCCGGAGCAGGGTCCTGGCGTGCCGGGAGGCCGACACGGCGGCGCACGGCAGATGGGCGGCGCTCAGGGCTTCGAGCGCCGGGGCCGCGTCGGTGAAGACCGGCACGCCCTGGGCGCCGATCAACGAGCGGAACAACTGTTCCTTGTGGGCGGCGACGGATCCGACCGTGCCGGTTCCGGGCGGGTCCCGGGGCGTCCCCACGGGGAGGGCGATGCCCCGGGCTGCCAGGAAGGCCGCAGCGCCGTCGTGGCGGGACTTCCCGTCGACGTAGCGGCGGTAGTCGGCGTCGGGGTCGAAGGGCGGCTGGGGGCCGTCGCCGGTGCGCGCGGCCAGGAGGGCGTCGAACGCGCCCTTCCACGCGGCCGCGTGCACCCGCGCCGAGTCCAGCAGCACCCCGTCGGTGTCGAAGAGGACGGCGCCCGGCGCCCGTGCGGAGGGGCGGCCGCTCACGGTCCCCCTCCCCCGTCCGGATCGGCGGCGTGCCGGAGCCGGACGGACCCGCGGGGCCCTGCCGTCCGGTCACCGGAAGCACGTTCCTCGTGGAGAGCGACCATGTGGCGATCCTCCTCGGCTGCGGTCCCTTCCAGGGTTTCGCGAACCTGAGGCGGCGCAACCGGGAGCGGCTCGCCCGCGACGCCGTCGGCCTCCACGGTGCCGACCTCCACGCCCTCGGCCTCTCCCTCTGTGGTCCCCTCCACGCCCTCGGCCTCTCCTTCTGTGGTCCCCTCCACGCCGGTGAGGTCGTCCTGGTCCGCCGACCCGGGCCCTTCGGCCCTCCGGAGTGCCCTGGCCGGCCCTCCCGGGGCCCGGGGCCCCGCGGGACCGTGGAGGGCACGAGGCCGGAGAAGAGCGGGTCCCCCAGGAGGGCGCCATGAGCGCGCAGCCGTTCGTCGTCGCCGACGTCATGACCAGGAAGGTCGTCGCCGTACGGCCCGACGCGGGGTTCAAGGAGATCGTCGCCGCCATGGAGCGGTGGGGGGAGTCCGCCGTGCCGGTCGTGGAGGGCGCGGGCAGGGTCGTCGGCGTGGTCTCCGAGGCGGACCTGCTCCTCAAGGAGGAGTTCCACGACCACCGCCTCGGCATGGTCGAGCAGGCGCGCCGCAACGACGCCACCGCCAAGGCCGGCTCCCGCAGCGCCCGGGACCTGATGACCTCGCCTCCGGTGACCGTCTCCCCCGATGCCTCGCTCCCCCGGTGCGCCCGCCTCATGACCGCCCGCCGCGTCAAACGGCTGCCGGTCGTCGACGCGAGCGGCGTCGTCCAGGGAATCGTCAGTCGCTCCGACCTCCTCAAGGTGTTCCTCCGCCCCGACGAGGACCTCGCCGCGGAGGTGCGCAGCGAGGTCGTGGAGCTGTTGTTCCCGCCCCGAGACGGCCAGGCCGACCGGGTCGAGGTACGGGTCGACGCGGGCGTCGTGACGCTGTCCGGTCCCATCCGTGACGGCTCGCTGATCCCGCTCGCCGCGCGGCTGGCGCGCGCCGTGGAGGGCGTGGTGGACGTGCGGTGCGGCCTCACCGCCGTCGGATCCGAGAGGTCCGACCCGTAGCGCGCGGCGGTCCCCGTGCGGAGGCCGCCGCGGACGCGCATGCTCGAAGACACGTCCGGTACGGCGATCACAGCGTCGCGGACGTCGACGACCGGTCCGCGAACGGCATGCGGATGGCGCTCACCGGCGACAGGCCGACGACGCCGGGTCGGCGAGCGCGACTCCGGTCATCGGCGACGGGGCAGGCGCGCCAAGGCCCCGCCGACGGCGTCGTCGCGTCCGCGGGCGGAGAGTCCGAAGCGGCAGGGAAGTGATGAGCATGGACACGCAACGCGCCCCCTACCCGTCGGTGGTGGTCACCGCCCGTCTGGACGCCCCGCTGTCCCGCTGGCTGTGGCTGGTGAAGTGGATCCTGGTCATCCCGCACTGGATCGTGCTCGCCTTCCTGTGGATCGCGTTCTTCTTCGTCACGGTGATCGCGTTCTTCGCCATCCTGTTCACCGAGCGCTATCCACGGGCGCTGTTCGACTTCAACCTCGGCGTCCTCCGGTGGTCGTGGCGCGTCTCGTACTACGCGTACGGCGCCCTCGGCACCGACCGTTACCCGCCCTTCGGCCTGGGGCCGCACCCCGACTATCCCGCGCGGCTCGACGTCGCGTACCCGAAGCGGCTGTCGCGTTCGCTCGTCCTGGTCAAGTGGTGGCTGCTGGCCATCCCCCAGTACCTGATCATCGCGTTCTTCACCGGGGGCACGCGCGCGACCTGGTGGGGCGGGGGTCTGATCAGCCTGCTCGCGGTCATCGCGGGCTTCGCCGTGATGTTCACGGAGCGCTATCCGAAGGACCTGTTCGCCCTGGTCGTGGGGTTGAACCGGTGGGTCGTGCGGGTCGCCGCCTACGCGAGCCTCATGACGGACGACTACCCGCCGTTCCGCCTCGACCAGGGCGGCACCGAGGAGCCGGACGACCGTCTCTGACGGCCGGGACGCGAGGACCGACCCGGCCTGGGTCGGGCAGGCCGGGTCGAGCCGGATCGGGTCGGGTGGGGTCTGCTCGGGTCACGTGTCGCCGTTCCCGGGGCCGCTGCCCCGGCGGAGCCGGCCGGACCAGACGGGCTCCACCTGCTCCCACTCCCGCTCCCAGACCGCGAGCCTGCGGCCCTCGGTGCGCCGACGCGCGAGCGCCACCACGCCGAGACCCGACGCCCCCATCACGCTCGTCACGGCCACGCCTCCCGCGACCGCCGTCGGGGCGAGTGCCGCGGTGCCGCCCGAAGGGCGGGCCGGGACGCCGTGGTCGTCCACCCAGAGCGGCACGGTGCGCCCCTGGGGCGTGCCCGGCGGGACGGGGATCGTTCCCGACCTGCGGACGGTGTCGGGGTACTCCCAGACCGCGGGCGCGACGGACTGCGGTCCGAGGCCCTGCCGGGTGGTGAGCGAGGCC
The DNA here is from genome assembly GCF_055584185.1 of Streptomyces sp. NPDC104202. Lineage (NCBI taxonomy): Bacteria > Bacillati > Actinomycetota > Actinomycetes > Kitasatosporales > Streptomycetaceae > Streptomyces > Streptomyces sp. NPDC104202. The sequence continues at coordinate 265,622 of NZ_JBVJMN010000001.1, forward strand.
TCGTCGGCCCGGGCGGTGGTCGTCGCCTGCACCTGGTGCCGATGGGCGGCGAGGGCGCGGTCGGCTCTGATGCCGGCGTTCCACAGCATCCCGGCGGCCACGGCCCCGCAGATCAGGGCGACCGCGAGGACGAGGGTCAGGACGGCACGGCTCACGGGCCTGCCGTCCCCGGGCGCGTCGCGTCGGGGGTCCGGCAGCTCCTGGTGGCTCATCTCGCGCCTCCCGGGTAGGACGGTCCTGCCGATGGTCACGGTGGTGCGGCTCAGCGCGCGGCGCCGAGCTCGTCCCCGATGTGGTGCGCCCACGCCCGGATCCGCGCCGGGTCGCGGAAGTCCCCGCCCTGGCCGTGTCCGACCATGGAGCGGGCGATGCGTCCCGGTGTCTCGGCGGTCAGGGCGCCGCCGAAGGTGACGTGCTCGCGGGCGCCGAGCCGCTCCATCCGGCGGGCGACCCCACGGACGGGCGGGATGTCGTGCTGTTCGGCGGAGCGGTCGAGGGGGCCGCTGCTGAAGAGCCAGACCGGCCGCTTGCGGAGCTGGTCGGCGTTGCGCCGGGCGCAGCGGCTCGCCTTGCCGTTCCAGTGCCCGGCGTAGAGGGCGCCGCCGAGGACGACTCCGTCGTAGCCGCTGACGTCGGTCACGGTGTCGGCGGGCAGGACGACGGCGTCGAAGCCGTCGTCGCGGAGCGCCCGGCCGATCTCGTCGGCGATGCCTGCGGTCGCGCCGTGCCGGCCGCCGTGGGCCACCAGGACGCGCTTCGGGTTCATGACCGCTCACCGCCCTCGCCGCCGGCGCGCCGCACGGGGATGGTCCTGCGGGGCGCGGCCGTCTGCTCGGGCAGCGGGACACGGACGGTGAGGATGCCGTCCGCGTAGGAGGCGTCGACGTCGTCCGCGGGGATCGGCATCGGGAGGCGTACGGTCCGGCGGAAGGTTCCGTAGCGGAACTCCGAGTGTTCCTTGTCCTCCTCGCTCTCGACGTGCTCCGCGCTGACCGTGAGGAGGTCGCCGTCGGCGGTGATCGTGAAGTCGTCGGGGTCCATGCCGGGCAGTTCGGCCCGCACCACGTAGGCGCCGTCACCGCTGGACGCCTCGACGGGGATGGAGTGCGCGGAGTTCCCGGGGCGCCATCCGGGCAGGCCCGGGAACTCCCGGTTGAACCAGTCGTTGAAGTCGGGGAAGCGGCTGTGCCTGCGTTCCGCCTTGTCTGCGGTCATCGTTCTGCTCCTCGTACGCGGGTCCCGGACGGGGCCCGATCGACGGACCAGGGGCGGAGCCCGGTGAGGCTCCTCCCTTCTACCTTCGCCCCCCGGCGGCTCCGGCGCGCAGTGCCCGATGGGGCCGTGCGGGAGGGCCGAACGGGCCGTGCCGGGCGGAGCCGGGTGCGGCCGTGGGGTCGTGCGGCCGTCGCCCGGCCGTGGGCGGACGGGTGTGCAGGGCTTCGTACGCCGCCCGTCGGCTGTCGGCTGTCGGCTGTCGCTCCACCCGTCTCGTCGTCTCGTCTCCGTCGGCTGTCGGTCCACCCGCCTCGTCGTCGTCTCGTCCCCGTCGGCTCTCGGTCCATCCGTCTCGCTGCTGTGTCGTCCCCGTCGGCACCGGCTTCCTCCGTACGCCACGGTCGTCATCGGTCCGCACCGGTCCTGTGTCAGTCCGCCGAGGACGACGGGTCGCCGCGTGCCGGTCGGTCCGGCGCGTCCGGCAGGTGCGGACGGGACCGACCCCCACCGGCCGCGGCCGGAGGGCCGTCCCGTCCTCCCTCCTCGGGGAGGGGCACCGTGATCACGGTGCAGGTGGCGTGGTGGAGGAGCCCGTGGGCCGTGGAGCCGAGGCTCATGTCGGGGAAGCCGCCGCGGCCCCTGCGCCCGACGACGACGGCGAGGGCCTGGCGGGAGGCGCGGGTGAGTTCCTCGACGGGGTGTCCTCGTACGACGGTCCCGTCGACGTCCACCTCCGGGAAGGGCGCGGTATGGCCCGAGAGCGTCTCGGGGAGCATCCGGCGGTGCTCGGCCCCCTCTTCGGCCCCCTCGCCCGTCCCGTCGCCGTGGGTGGACGGCGGGTGGGGTCGTACCCAGACCGCCAGGAGCCGGGCCTCGCGCAGGCGCGCCTCGGCGACGGCGAAGGCGACGGCGGCGCGGCAGTCGGCGCTGCCGTCGACGCCGACGACGATCAGGGGCGGGTGGTCGGCGGTCCGCTCCGGCGCGCGGACCACGACGACGGGACAGTGGGCGAGGGAGGCCAGGGGCACGCCGACCGAGCCGCCGCCGAGGGCCTCGGCCGCCCTGCCGGGAGGGCGTGAGCCCACGACGGCGAGTGCGGCGCCCCGGGTCCGGCCGCGCAGGACGGCGGCGGGGTGCCCGTCGACGAGTTCCGTCGCGGTCCACAGGCCGTCGTACAGCTCCCGTACGAGGTCTTCGGCGTTCGCGAGCGCCGACGCCGCCCGGACGCGCAGCGAGCTGTGAGGGGAACGCGCGGAGTACGGCAGCCGGTCACGGGCCGGCGGAACGGCGCCGACCAGCCTGAGCCGGGCTCCTCTGCGTACGGCCTCGTCGGCGGCCCACACGAGGGCGGGGACGGACAGTTCACGGGGGTCGATGCCGACCAGGACGTCGCTCATGACTCCTCGTCCCGCGCGACGGGGGCGGCAGGGACGATCTCGACCGGGCAGCGGGCGTGGTGGATGAGGGCGTGGGCGACGCGTCCCAGGGACGGCCCGATGCCGAGCGGTCCGCGGCTGCGGCCCATCACGAGCAGGTCGGTGCGGCCGCTCGCCTCGATCAGGATGCCGGGGGTGCACGTGCCGGTCTCCACGTGGTGTCCGACGATCAGCCGGGGACAGAGCAGGCGGACGCGGTCGGCGAGCTCCTTGACCTCGTGGACGCGTCGCCGGGCGATGCCGTCGAGGTCGTCGAGCAGGGTGGCGACGGTGCCGATGTGGGCGAGCACGTTCCAGACGCTCACGATCCGCAGGGCCGCCTTGCGGGCGTCGGCTTCGGCGGCGGCCACCAGGAGCGGGTCGAGGTCGGCGGCGTCGTGCACGGCCGCCGTCACCGACCCCGTCTCGGGCCGGTCGTCTTCGCCGCGGACGACGATGACGGGCACGTCGGCCCGTGCGGCGACGCCGAGTCCGACGGAGCCGAGAAGGAGGGCGGGGAAGCCGCCGAGTCCGCGGTGGCCGACCACGATCGTCCCCTGCCCGCCGGCCGCCTCCCGGAGGCCCGCCACGGTCTCCCGACGGCTGAGTTCCCGGGTGACGCGCAGCTCGGGGTGGTGTTCGCGCACCGCGTCGGCCGTCCCGATCAGCAGGTCACGGCCCGCCTCGCCTACGGCCTGCATCGTCTCGACGTCGGTCCGGTAGGCGCGCCGGTCGGTGTCGGCGGCGTGCACGACACGCAGGGTGCTGCCCCGGAGGTCGGCCTCGGCCGCGGCCCACAGTGCGGCGGTGCGCGCGGAGGGAGATCCGTCGACGCCCACGACGACGTCGCCGAGCCGCGGCCGGACGGGCATCTCGCTGGTCATGGTTCCTCCTCCGGGTAGGCCCCGGGCACCGGAGGCGACGCCGGGAGCGACAGCTCCACGCCGGCACCTGGAAGGGTGTCCTGGGGATGGGCCGTTCGGCCCTGATCGGCGCCTGCCTCATCGGTTCCGCCCCTGATCGGGACCTGCCGTGATCGGGGCCGGCCGTGATCCGGACCCGCGCGGCTCGACGGCTGCCTCCGGCCGCCCGGCCGACGGTCACCCGTCCCCGAGCCCGCTCCCGTCCGCGTCCCCTTCCGCGAGGGTCGGCGGTCGCGCGGGGACGACCGCGACGGGGCAGGAGGCGTGGTGGAGGGCGCGGTGGGCGACCCTGCCGAGCTCCAGGCCGATCAGTCGGTCGCGCCGCCGCGCGCCGACGACCAGCAGGTCCGCGGCGGCCGACCGCTCGGTGAGGACGCGGTGGGCGGGGCCCTCGATCGTGCTCCTGCGGAGCCGGACCCCCGGGTACGCCTCCACCCACGGTGCGAGGGCCTTGTCGAGGAGGTCCGCCGTTCCGTGGGCGAAGGACGCGGCGGACTCCCCTGCCAGGGGCGGGTGGTCCGGGGCTGCGGGGGAGGCGTGTCGCCAGGCGCCCACGACGTCCAGCTCGGCGTCCCGGGCGGCCGCCTCGCGAAAGGCGAAGCGGACGGCCGGGGAGTCGACGTCGTGGGCGCCGACACCGAGCAGGATCCGCTCGTGCCGTGCCTCCACGGCGTGCCGGTCCCCGCGCACGACGATGACCGGTCCCCGCGACCGGGCGGCCACGACGAGTCCGACGGAGCCGAGCAGGAGGTCGGCGAGGTCCCCGCGCCCCCGGGAGCCGACGACCAGGACCATCGCGTCCCGCCCCTCCCGCAGGAGGGCGCTCGACGCGTCCTCCGCGAGCACGTCCGTGGCGACGGCGAGACCGGGAGCGCGGCGCCGGGCCCGGTCGGCGGCCGCTCCGGTGACGTCCTCGGCGAGGACCTGGCCGGAGGGCCGGTCGGTGCCGTGGGCCGGGACGACGCCTTCGTACCGTTCCCAGAGCGACGCGTGCACGATCCGCAGGGGCAGTCCGTGCCGGAGCGCCTCGTCGACCGCCCAGTCCAGCGCCGTGAGACTGCCCGCGGATCCGTCGACGCCCACCACCACGGGACCTGCCACCGGCGGTTCCATCGTCCCCACCGCCTTTCGCGTACGGGACGGCCGGGTGCCGCTTCCTCCACCGTGCCGGTGGGGCGGGCTGCGGCACAGGGTCCGACGGTCCCGGAAGGGGACCGTTCGGCACTCCTGCCGGACGCGCGATCCGCGCCAGGGTGGGAGCCGCGGAGCGCACACGCCCGGGGCATGAGGCGTCCCGCCCGGCACCGGACCGCCGGCGACGGCGGTCCCCGTCCGGGCCGGCGCCGTGCGATCCCGGGACGTCCCTCACGGGAGGTGGACGATCATGCCGAAGGACATCGTGGTCGGCGTCGACGGTACGGAGCAGGCCGACGCGGCGGCCGTGTGGGCGGCCGACGCGGCCGTGCTGCGGGACACCGGCGTCCGTCTGGTGCACGCGAAGGAGGATCGGCCCGAGTCCGTGGCCCCCCAGGCCGTACGGAACTCCGAAGGCCCCTGGGCCGAGGAGCTCCTCGCCCGGACGGCGGACCGGCTGCGCGTGCGGCACCCGGGCCTCCCGGTCACGGTGGCGGTGCTCCCCACCGCTCCCGTGCCGGGCCTCGTCGCGGCGGCCGAGGAGGGTGAGCTGCTGGTCCTCGGTTCGCGGGCGCTCGGCGGATTCGCCGGCTATCTGGTCGGGTCGGTGGGCCTGACCGTGGCCGGAGTCGTCGAACGGCCCGTCGTGCTCGTGCGAGACCTCGACGGCAACGGGTCACGGGGGTCCGTCACGGTCGGCATCGACGTCCGGCACCCCGCGGACGCGGTCGTGGAGTTCGCCTTCGAGGAGGCATCGCGCCGGCGCGGTGCCGTGGACGTCGTCCACGGGGAGCGGCTCCCCCACTACGCCACCCTCGGGCCTGCCATGGTCCCGGACATCCGGCCCGCCGTCGCACCCGAGGTCGCACGCTTCCTGGAGGACCTCCTGGACCCCTGGCGCGCGAAGTACCCCGACGTCACGGCCACCGCTCACGTCGTCATCGGGTCGGCCGGCCTCGAACTCGTGCGGTTCTCGTCCGACGCCGCCCTCGTCGTCGTCGGCCGGCGCACCCGGCGCCCGCCCCTGGGCCCTCGCCTCGGCAGCGTGGCGCACGCGGTGCTCCACCACAGCCGTGCGCCGGTCGCGGTCGTGCCCCACGTCTGACGCGGCGGCGGGCCGACCGCCCAGCGGTGGCGTTCCCCGGGGCCGGTGCCTCGCGTCGACCGGCCGGGCGGGTCAACGCGCGGTGTCGATACGGGCGATGAGGAGCGCGATGTCGTCGTCAGCCGACGCCGGCACGAGGTGCGTGACGAGGCGGTCGCACAGGTCGGCCAGGGACGGGACCGGCGCGGCCAGCAGGTCGGTCAGTTCGGCGAGGCGTTCGTCGATGTCGCTGCTGCGGGCCTCGACGAGGCCGTCGGTGTAGAGGACGAGGAGGCTGCCGAGGGGCAGGGTGACCTCCGTGGTGGTGAACTCGCATCCGCCGACGCCGAGCGGGAGGCCCGGGGGCACGTCCAGCAGGTGCACGGTGCCGTCGGGGAGGACGACCGCGGGCGGCGGGTGGCCCGCCCGGGTGACGCGGCAGAGCCCGGTGGCGGGGTCGACCAGGACCGAGAGGAAGGTCGCGATCATCGGCTCGGCGAGGTCGCGCAGGGCGGCCTCCAGTTGGTACAGCATGTCCTCGGGCGCGAGTTCCAGGCGGGCCAGGGCCCTGACGCTCGCGGAGAGCCGGCCCATCACCGCCGCGGCGGCGGTGCCGTGCCCCATCACGTCCCCGATGACGAGTGCGGCCCGGCCGTCCTTGAGCGTGATGACGTCGTACCAGTCGCCGCCGACCTCGTTGACGTCGCTGGCGGGCAGGTAGCGGTGGGCGACCTCGATGCCGGGCGGCGGGGTGATGTGCTGGGGCAGCATGCTGCGCTGGAGCACGGCGGCGGTGTCGTGTTCGCGGCGGTAGAGGCGGGCGTTGTCGACGCAGACCGCGGCGCGGGCCGCCAGTTCTCCGGCGAGGGCGACCTCGTCGTCGGTGAAGGGGCCGACAGGTCGCGTCCGGTAGAAGGTGGCGAGGCCCAGCACCACGCCGCGGGCGAGCAGCGGCGTCATCATGAACGAGTGCACGCCCAGTCCGAGCAGCTCGACGGGCGTGGAGGAGTACGCGGACGCGGGGGCGATGGCCTGCTCGTCGAACTCGTACACGACGAACGGACGGCGCTCGCCGAGCGCCCGGGTGTACGGGGCGTTGGCCGGGAACGAGAGCGTGCGCCCCAGGGGCGCGAGGGCGGTCGTGACCGCCGATCCGGTCAGCGGCGCCTTGGCCAGGCGGCGCAGGGTGGCCCCGCCCACGAGTCCGGCACCGGTCTCGCCGTCGGCGGCCAGGGTCTCCAGGACGTCGACGGTGACGGCGTCCGCGAGGGAGGGGACGGCCACGTCCGCGAGTTCCTGCGCGGTCCGTTCGAGGTCGAGGCTGGTGCCGATCTTGAGGGTGGCCTCGTTGACCAGCGCGAGGTGCCGGCGGCCCGCGTCGGCCTCCAGCTGCGCCTGCTGCTCGGCCGTGATGTCGATGAGCGTGGCCGCCAGCCCGATCGGGCGTCCGTCGGCGTCCTCCAGCCGGACGTACGAACCCGACCACACGTGGTCGTGGTCCGGATCGGCCGGGGTGCGGCCCGTACGGCGGGAGTCGAGGACCGGTCTCCCGGTCTCCAGGACCGTGCGCATCGCGGCCTCCATGTCGGCGGCGTTGACGTCGGGGAGGAGGTCGACGAGGCGGCGCCCGATGTGGGCGGCCTGCACGAGCCCGTTCATGGCTTCGAGCGCCGGGTTCACCCGGAGGAAGCGCAGCTGGGTGTCGAGGATCCCGATGCCCACCGGGGAACGGGAGAACAGCCCGTCCCACACCGCCGACGAGCCGCGGATCCGCCGCGCCGCCTGCGCCTCGGCGGCGAACACCAGCACCGTCGTCCCGCCGTGGTGCCGGGCCGGGACCGGGGACGCCCAGATCTCCAGGTCGAGGGGGCGTCCTTCCTTGTGCCAGGCGGTGACGGTGCCCATCACCCCGCGTCCGGTGGCCGCACCCTCCCACAGGGACCTGCCGAGACCGCGGTCCGCGCCGGGATGGAGCAGTTCGGCGATGTGCAGACCGAGGACCTCGGGCGGCGTGTAGCCGAGGAGGTCCTGCGCCGCCCGGTCCCAGCGGACGATCGTCCCGTCCTCGCCGGTGGCCACGACGGCGACCGGCAGCGCGCCCAGCCAGCCGCCCGCGTCCCGGGCCGCGCTGGTGGTCACCTCGTCGAAGGGCACCTGCTGTGTAGCCACCGCCACTCCTGTGTCTACGCACCCCTGGACGCCTGCCGTCCTCCTCAGTATGGGCGTCCGCCCCCTGTTCGTCGCGCGGGCCTGCGCCACCGTCGCTCACGGCCCCCGCGCCGTGATCCCGCGTGACCGCCGGGACGGCGGGGCGGAATCCGTCCACGGAATCCGTCCGCGGAGGCCGTACGGCCCGGCATGGGGCGTGGCCGTGCGTGCTCCGTCCGTGGCGCCTCCGGCCGGGGTCGTACGGCGTGCCGGACGCGCCGTCTCCCTACGCCGTCCGGGGCCTGCCCACCTGTCGGGGCCCCGGAGGGGGAGGCCGGGTCGGCGGGACTCATCGCCGCGCGACGAAGGGCGATCCCGGAGGTCCGTGTACCCGGAGGTCCGTGTACCCGGAGGTTCCGTGTACACGGAGGTTCCGTGTCCCCGAAGGTCCGGGTCCCCGCCCCTCACCTCCACGGTGCGCCCCGTGGCCCCGCAGCGGAGGGGCCGTTCGTCCGCCCTTCGGCCCGACCGTCCCAGGGCCCGGCCGCGGGGAAGGGCCGAAAACGATGCATCCGAAACGCCGACGCTCCGGCGCCCGCCGGGGCTCCCCCACAATGCGGGCATGGAGAGTTGGGCGCCGCCGGGGAGCGGGCCGTTCGTGGGGCGGGAGAAGGCGGTCGGGGAGCTGGTGACCCTGTTGGGCACCGAGCGCCTCGTGACGCTGACGGGGACGGGCGGAATCGGGAAGTCACGGCTCGCCGCGCGGGTCGCCGAGGAGTGCGGGCCCGAGCTGTTCGCCGGCGTGCACTGGGTTCCCCTGTGGTCGCTGAGCAATCCGACGCTGCTCACCCCGTTGATCGCCGACGCCTGCGGCCTGTCGGACCATTCGCCCCACAGCCCGGTGGAGACGCTGGCCGGCTGGATCGGCGCTCGCCGCACCCTGCTGGTCCTGGACTCGTGTGAGCATCTGGTCGCCCCCTGCGCCGAGCTGGTGCGGGCGCTCCTGGAGCGCTGCCCCGGGCTCGTGGTGCTTGCGACCAGCCGCGAGCCGCTCGGTCTGGACGGGGAGGCGCTGCTGCACCTCGGCCCCCTTCCTCCGGACTCCGAGGCGATGGACCTGTTCGTCGCCCGCGCGGCCGCCGCGGGGGTGCGGTGGAATCGCCCCGAGGACTTCGTGGCGGCGGCCGAGGTGTGCCGGTGGCTGGAAGGGGTGCCGCTGGCCCTGGAGCTGGCCGCCGCGCGCCTCCCCGGTCAGTCGGTGGGGTCCATGGCCCGGCTGCTGCGCGGGAGGCTCGCCCTCGACGCGAGCGCCGACAGCCGCGTCCAGCCGGCCCGGCACCGCGCGCTGCGGACCACCATCGGCTGGAGCCACGAGCTGTGCGCGCCCCGGGAACGGCTGCTGTGGGCCCGGATGTCGGTGTTCCGCTCCGGGGCCACGGTGGACGACGTGACCCGGGTCTGCCGCGGCGGTCCCCTGACCGACACGGCGCTGGCCGAGGCCCTGGAAGGGCTGGCCCGCAAGAGCGTCGTCACCCTGTCCGACGGCCGGGTGCACGTCTACGACACGGTGCGCGAGTACGGGTCCCTGTGGCTGGCGGAACTCGGCGAGACCCGTCCCGCGGCCGACCGCCACGCCCTGCACTTCCACGCGCTCGCCCTGGCCGCCGAACGCTCCTGGTGGGGACCGGAGCAGTCCACGACGTTCAAGCAACTGAACTCCTGTTACGGCGACTTGTGCGCCGCGCTGGAGCACCTGCTGGCGACCGATCCCCGCAGGGCCGCGGAACTGGCCGGCGCCGTCGGCTTCTTCTGGGCGTGTTCCGGCCATCTGCACGAGGCGGCGCACTACCTGGAGGAGTGCCTGCGGCTCGTCGCCGGTCCTCCGGCCGTCATGGCGAAGCTGTACTGGGCGCTCGGCGTGGTCCGGTGCCTCCAGGGCGACTACGTCCTCGCCGCGCGGCTGGCGGGGCGTGCGGACGTGGAGGCGTTCCGCGCGGAGGACGCGACCCTGCTCGCGGACGCGGCGTACCTGCGGGGGCTCGTCATGCTGCTGCGCGGGGAACCCCTGGACGCGCTCGCCGTCGCCGACCGCGCCCTCGCGCGGCAGGGCTGCGCGGCTCCCGCGGCGGCCCGGTGCCGCCTCGTACGCGTCTTCGCGCTGACGGCCTCGGGCTCCCTGGGCACGGGGCGCGCCGAGGCCGAGGCGCTGCGGAGCGACTCGGTGTCGGCGGGCGAGCACTGGACGCGCTCCTACACCGAGTACCAGCTGGCCGTGATAGCGCTCCAGGAGCGACGGGCTGCCGACGCCGCCGCGCACTCCCGCGCCATGCTGCGGGACAAGCGCCGCATCGGCGACGCCTTCGGGCTCGGCCTGGGCCTCGACCTGCTGGCGGTCGCCCTGGCCGCGCTGGAGCGGGGCGAGGACGCGGCGGTCGCGTACGGGGCCGGGCAGGTGTTCTGGGAGATGGTAGGGCACCCCCAGCGGGGCACTCCGGAGCTGAAGCCGCTGCGCCAGCACGCCGAGCAGTCGGCGCGGCGGCAGATCGGCGACGGTGCGTACGACCAGGCGTACGGGCTGGCCCGGCTCAAGGACCCGTTCATGACGCTGGACACGATGCTGGCGGGGTGACGCGCGGGTGGGAGCGTCGGGACGGGCCGTGGGGGGGGGGGGGGGGGGGGGGGGGGGGGGGGGGGGGGGGGGGGGGGGGGGGGGGGGGGGGGGGGGGGGGGGGGGGGGGGGGGGGGGGGGGG